>NZ_LBJV01000054.1:0-134651 GCF_028128855.1 Bradyrhizobium sp. CCBAU 11430 | reverse complement strand
CGCGTGTTGCGGGTGCGATCGGCACTCATGCGGTGATGCCTTGCATGGCCTCGGCCCGTTCGCGCTCGCCGGCGTTGCCGGACGGCACCGGTCCCGCCTCTATCGCGGTGCCCGGCTCGGGAGCGATGAGATGCGCATGCTGCGCGACATTCCCCACGATCGCGCTGCCGCCGTCCTGTACCGACAGGTTCTGCACCGTGATCGGACGCTCGCCGTTGCCGCGGTGGCGGTTGAGGGCCTCCATTTGGGCTGCGAAGGTGCGGGCCAGCCGGGTCAATGTGCGCGAAATGCCCTCCTGCTGCGGGATGCCTTCGGCGAAGGCGAGACGGCAGGCAAAGCGCATGGTCGCGACGTGGACGGACACCATCTGCGCCGTCAGCATGGTCTCGAGAGAATCCCGCGGCGCGATGCCTTTCATCATCGAGATCATGAAGGCGAGATTGTCCTCATCGGGCTTCTGCAGGATCACGCTGGCTTTCGTCAATTGCTTGAGGATGCCATGCAGAGCGTCTTGATCGACGGCACCGAGCGCCTCGCCCATCAAGTGCTCGCCGGTCTCCGCGTCCGGATGCTGAATTGCGATCCGTTGTCCGGTGAGCTTGACCCGGGGGGTGGGCCTGCTGCCGTACCTGACGATTGGCGTCGTGCTGTTGCGTGTCATGGCTGTTGTCATGTCGATGTCTCCTTCGAGCCCACGGCATGCGCGAGCCGGCCCCTCTGGTGCGAGCCGACCCTCTCGGTTGCCGTGCGGCGATTGCGTTTTGAAATGTCGATGCTGGGCTTGTGCGCGATCGAAGCGAGGCCCACATGATCGTGGAGGCCGGGTGCTGACGCGGATCGCGATGATGGCATTATGCCCCTGTTTTGCCCGACGAGTCAAAATCGTTTCGTAACATCCGAAGCTCGCGGCCTGGCGTAAGTCCTTGTTCCGACAGGGGCCGTCTACTGTGCATGGGGTTGTTTTCGCATTTTTTGCTTGGAGGCGGCGCGCACGTGCCGTGCGGCGGAATGCGGGCGCCCGAACACGATTGCGAAATCCGGCGTGACCGCTATTCATGATCTTCACATGCGTCGCACCAACAAGCCTGCACAAGCGGCGCTGCTGATGTCTGGGGAGAGAACCAATGCAACGAACCGCCCGCCTGCTGGCCGTCATCGCCGGATTGTGCGCCGCTGCGCTGTCGACGCAGGCCTCGGCGCAGAAATATCCGGTGCGGCCGGTCAAAATCATGGTCGGCTTCAGCGCCGGTGGGCCGGTCGACGTCGTCGCGCGCATCATCGGCGATCGCCTGGGCAACAAGCTCGGGCAGCCCTTCGTGGTCGAGAACCGCGCCGGCGCCAACGGCATGATTGCAGCCGAAGGTGTCGCGCATGCGGAAGGCGACGGCTACACCATGCTCGCTTGCAACTCCTCCACCATCACGCTCAACAAGACGCTATTCAAGGATATCCGCTACGATCCGGAAAAGGACTTCGCGCCGCTCACCACCGTCGTCTCGGCGCCGCTCGTGCTCGTGGTCAATCCGGAGAATCCCAAGACGGCGAACGTCAAGACCGTCGCCGATCTCGTCGCCGCGGCAAAGTCCGCACCCGGTGCGCTGGCTTACGGCTCGGGCGGCAACGGCAACCTTGCCCATCTCGCCATGGAGCTGCTCAGCCAGAAGGCCGGCATCAAGCTGATCCACGTGCCCTATCGCGGCGGTTCGGCCGCCGAGGTCGGCATCCTCGCCCAGGAGGTGCTGGCCGTGTTCGATCCGCTCTCCGCCGTGCCGCTGGTCAAGGCCGGAAAGTTGCGCGCGCTCGCGGTGTCGTCGGCCGAGCGGCTGCCGGCGCTGCCCGATGTGCCGACCGTCGCGGAAGCCGGCTTCCCCGGCTTCGACATCTCGTTCTGGGTCGGCTTCTTCATGCCGAAGTCGACGCCGGCGCCGATCCTGGAGACGCTGCACCGGGAGATCGCCGCGGCCGCGAAGGATCCGGCGGTCGCTGAGAAGCTCGGTTCGCAGGGCGTGGTCAGCGTGCTGACCCCGGCCGAGTACGCCGCGAAGATCGCGAAGGAGACCAAGGAGCTCGCCGAGGTCGTCGCTGCCGCGGACATCAAGACGGAGTAGGGAGCGCACCTGTTTCCATCGCTATTCACCGCCGGCCAGCTGCGCCAGCCGATCGAGCAGCGGGCGTTGTCCTGCGTTGATCTTCTCCCGCGCCTCTTCGAGCGTGAACCATTCGGCACGGTCGACCTCCGGGAAGACTTGCCGTTTGCTGCTGCGCGGCGGCCATTCCATCTCGAACGTGTTGCTGTGGATGCTGTGCACGTCGATATCGAGCTCGGCGGCGAACGCGGTGACGAGCTTGCCGCCGCGCTGCTTGACCTCGCCAAGCGCGATCAGCGGCACGGACAGCTCGAATCCCAGCTCCTCGGCAAATTCCCGTCGCGCGGCGGCCTCCGCATCATCTTCGTCCGCATACTCGCCCTTGGGGATCGACCAGGCGCCGAGATCCTTGTTGCGCCAGAACGGCCCGCCGGGATGAACGAGAAGGATCTCGATCGCCCGGCGTTTGCGATAGGCGATGATCCCGGCACTCTTCGATGGCATCGCAGGTTCCGTGCAGAAGCGGTCCGCTTTGTCTCGGGAAAAAGTGGAACCGGCCGTTTTAGCGCAGGTTAGTAGCCAACGTTCGTTTGATAAAAGGGAGTGAACCATGATCCGCCTGTTGGCAACCACCGCATTAGGGCTGGTGCTGGCGAACGCCGCCTTCGCGCAATCGCCGAGCACGACCACGAAGTCTGAGCAGATGCCGCAATCCCAATCAAGTTCCACGGCGCCAGCGACGACCTCGCCATCCGGCGCGGCCGGCACGCCGCAGACCACATCGCAGCCGCAGCAATCACCGTCGACAGGAACCTCGGCACAGACGACGCAGAGCACCGCGCCGTCCTCCGGGGCTGCCAATTCCGGATCGGGCACGTCCAATGCTGCGAACAGCACGGACACCTCGCGGCCGCAGAGCGGCACGGCAAGCTCGAACACGACCGGCAACCAGCCCGCGACCCAGCAGGGCGCCAACCCGCCGCCGGCAAACACGAACCAGGCGCAGGATCGGTCCAATCCGCCGCCGGCCAATAGCAATCAGGCGCAGCAGGCGCCCGCTGCATCCGGGACCAACCAGGCTCAGCAGGCACCGACGGCGCCAACCGGCAATCAGGCGCAGGGCGAGCGGTCTGGGACCAACTCTCAGGCGGCTGCGCAGACCAACGTCAATCTGAACCGCCAGCAGGAGACGAAGATCAGCGCCTCGATCTCGCATCTGAACGTCCGGCCGCTGACCAGCGTCAATTTCTCGCTGAATGTCGGCACGGTGGTGCCGCGCGATGTGCACCTCTCGACCCTTCCGCCTGATGTCGTCGAGATCGTGCCGCAGTATCGCGGCTACAGCTTCGCGCTGGTGAAGGATGAGATCGTCGTGGTGGATCCTGCGACCTACAAGATCGTGACGGTGCTGCCGTATTCGGGGAAATCCACGGCAACGACGACGTCGACCGCCCGCGAGCGCAGCGCCAGCAAGTTCTCTGACCGCGATCTCGATGCGATCCGCAAGCATGCGAAAGCTCGTCCCGAGGGCCGGAGCGAACGGCAGACCACCGGAAGCACCGCACGCACCGAGATCCATGTCGGCGATCGCGTCCCTGATAGCGTCGAGGTCGAGGAATTTCCGAGCACGGTCTACCGTGATGCGCCCGACCTGCGGGAGTACCGCTACATCCATCGCGATACCCGGACTTATGTCATCGAGCCTCGCGAACGACGCGTGATCGAGGAGATCGATTAGTTCATCGCCGTCGGAAGCCGCCCATCGGGCGGCTTCTCGATTTGTGCGTCAGATCGCCGAACGTTGGCGCGCCGCGATACGGATGGCGCGAGCCTTGGTGCCCTTCGCCGCGCGGGCTGCAATCATGCTCCTCGCCTTGCCACGGGCCGAGGCGCTTTTGTGGAGCAGGGATACGAACCGCTTGCGCGCGCGGTTTGTCGACAGGCGCGCCGCAAGCTGTTCGGCCTTGCGAATGATGGTCGCGACCGAGGGCGTCAGGTTCACCGGGACCCAGGCGACATCCTTGGCCTTGGAGAGGCTGCCGATGCCTTCGCACGGCGCCTCGCGCGGCAGGTCGATCCTGATCGCGAGCGCCTCCGACCGCTCGGTCCAGTCCTCAGCCTTGGTGCCGGTGATGATGCGGACATAGTCGCGCGTCTCACGGGGCAGCTCGCTCTCCTTGGCGAGCCACTTCTGAACGCGGCCGGGACCGGCATTATATGCAGCCGCGGCGAGGCCGAGATTGCCGAAATCGTCGCGAAGCTTGCGCAGGAATTTTGCCGATGCGGGTAGCGCCTTCATGGGATCGAAGGGATCGTCGAGCCCGACTTCGGCGGCCGTCCCGGGCATGAACTGCGCCACGCCCTGGGCGCCGGCCTGGCTCACCTCGTTGGACTTGAAGCGGCTCTCCTGCCAGAGCAGGCGGGCAAAGAATGGCACGGGAATGCCGCTGGCCTCGGCGGCCTCGCGAAGCGCGTGGCAAAATCGCTCGGTCGGGGAAACCGGCGCCTGTGGGGCTGGCTCGTCCGCGCGGGGCGGCTCGATCACCTGCTCATAGGCGGCACGCGCGTTGGCGAGCTCGATGGCCTGCACACTTGCGAGGAAGAGTTCGACCACCGGAACAAGTGGGGAGGCCCGATTGTTCTGAATAACGGCGCGGTCGAAAGTTGATGTTTGCCGGGACGCCGACGGATCGAGGTCGCACATCAGAATCAAGAACGCGGCGCAAGCCGCGATGACAAATCGCATTTGCGGAGACAACCTCGAACTGTGGGATGAACGGCCAGCGGTGCGCCGGCGATAAGAAGTTATTAACCGTCCGATTGCGGCAAAGCTGCGGTCTCGTCGGTTCCTTCGGTGTTACTACGGTGTTCCCAAACAGAAACGTCCCGCGGTTTCGCGGACCTCTATTTTTCGAATTGGACGAGCGATCATGATGCGATGGATGCTTGGCGCGGTGATGTCGCTGTGGCTCATCTGCCCGGTGCTCGCGGGCAATCTCGATGCAAAAGCGGTGAATGATGCCGCGTGGCCCGCAAAACAGCCGGCCACCGACAAGCTCAACGCATCGGTGGTGAAGCTTCAGGTCCTGCTCGATCGTGCGCAATTCTCGCCCGGCGAGATCGACGGCAAGCTCGGCGAGAACGCGCAGAAGGCGCTGAAGGCATTTGCCGAGCAGAACGGTATCGCATCCGAGAAGGGAATTGCGCCCGAACTCTGGGACAAGCTGACGGCAGCGAGCGAGGGAGCCATTGTCGTCGACTACAAGATCGACGAGGCCGATGTAAAAGGACCTTTCCTGAAGGAGCTGCCGGCCAGGCTCGAGCAGATGAGGTCGCTGAAGGCGCTGAGCTACACCAGCGCGCTCGAGGGGCTCGCCGAGAAATTCCACATGAGCGCGGATCTGCTCAAGGTGCTCAATCCGGGAAAATCCTTTGGCAAGGCCGGCGAGACGATCGTCGTTGCGAATGTTTCCGCGCGAAAAGAGCTGCCTCGCATTGCACGGCTCGAGGTCGACAAGAAACAGGGGACGCTCAAAGCGTTCGACGGGAGTGGTGCTCTGCTCGCGTTCTACCCGGCTTCAATCGGTAGCCCGGATCGTCCGACGCCGAGTGGCACACTCAAGGTCACAAGCACCAACGAGAAGCCGACCTACCACTACAATCCCGAGTACAAGTTCAAGAGCGTTAAATCCAGGGAGCCATTCGACATCAAGCCGGGCCCGAACAATCCGGTGGGATCGTACTGGATCGGGCTGTCGGCGCAGGGCTATGGCATCCACGGGACGGCGGAGCCCGACAGGGTCAGCAAGTCGGCGTCCCACGGCTGCGTCAGGCTGACCAATTGGGACGCCCGCACGCTCGGCGACAACACCAAGCGTGGTACGCCCGTCGTCTTCCTCGATGCGCCGACGGAATCTTCCTCGAAGCAGAAGGACAAGACGGCCGGCAGGCGCGCCGCGAATTAGTTCTTGCTAGTCCTTGGGGAAATCCTTGCGCATCGCCATCTCGGCGGCATCGCCCGGCGACAGCACGGTCTGATCGAAAGCCGCTTGCGGCTTCGTCATGATGTCGTAGAGCGAGATGCCCTTGATCGGCTTGCCCATGAGCTCGCGGACGCAGTCGGCGAGCGTGCCGTTGTAGACGAGATAGGGCGGACCTCGGTCCTTCTGCCTCTCGCCCTTCAGCGACGGCCACTTCTTCAATTCGGCCGGCGCGTCATAGGCGATCGGCGATCCCTCTTTGAACATGCGTCGGGTCCCGGTGGCTTGGATTGCAGGGAATCCTAGAGCCGCCGGGTAAACACGCGTTAAAGAATTAGTTCAAATCAGGCGGCAATGAAGGCGAGCAGGGTGCCGTTGGCTTTGGCCGGCGGCACACAGAGCGCAGCCCCGCTGCGCACGGCGGCGGACCCCAGCGCCCTCTCGGTCGCGGCCAGATCGCCGCTGACGAGCACCAGCGCAGCGCCGCCGCGGTCGGAAAGGCCCGCGAGCGGCACGCCGGGATAGCGTTTGGCGAGCTGGTCCAGCGTCAGATAGACGAAGTCGGCCCGATCGCCGCCGGAGGGCACCGTGACCGCGCCGTCGGCCTCGGCGGTCGGTTCGCGGTCGATCAGCCTGCCGAGATGCGCGGCGTCCTTTGCCGGCTCCGGCGTTGCGATCAGCGTCTGCCTGATCCGCTTCGCCGCATTGGCGTGCTTCATCAACTCGGGAATCCAAACCGTGTCACGCGTCTTGTGCTGGCAAGCGAAGATGCGCACCCCGCCGGGCGCTTCCGCGGTCGGCCACATGAAAGTGCGGAATTTGGCCGCCGAGACCGTGCCGTTGGGCAAGGTTACCGGACGCTCGAAATCGGTCGGGCCGATCGGCGTCAAGCCTCGTGCGCGGATCTCCTCCGCGCCTTCAGCGGAATCGACCGCGGTGAAGGCGATACGCTCGATGCCTTCGCCGCGCTTGTCGAGGAAGGCGCGCGCCGGCACATTGTGCTCGGTCGCGACGAGCACGCCGAGCAGCTCCATATAATCGGGGTCGAACATGATGGTGTAATTGCCGGTGCCCATATGCGCGCTGTGGGTGCCGCGCGGCGACACGGTGAAGCCGAGCTGGCGGTAGTTCTCGGCAGCCTTGTCGAGGTCCTGAACCATGACCACGGCGTGGTCGATACCGATTATGTTCTTGAGGGCCACTGTTCTTTCCCCGCGCATGCAAATGACTTTGGGCCGCGTCGGCGGCCGCTGGTCCTGTCTACGCCGGATAGGCGGTCAAGTCATTTTCAATTCAGTAGGAGATGCGGAATTTCATTCCGCGGATCTGTCGACGCACGGCAGCATCAGCGAGCCTGCTCGAGATAGGCGGCAAGGATCGCACGTTCCTGGCTGGTCATCTCGGTGATGTTGCCCGGTGGCATCGCGCTGGACCAGGCCGCGACCCGGCCGATCAGGCGGATGTTGCGATGGATGTGCTCGGGCGCATCGAGCAGGATGCCCTTCGGCGCGGTCACGATGCCGGCCCAGACCGGCTCGGCGGCATGGCACATGCTGCAACGGGACATCACGATCTCCTCGACCGCGGCAAGGGTCGGCTGTGTCGGCAGTGCGCCCGACTTGACCTCGCGCGGTCCTGCGGCGGAGAGGAAGAGGATCGCAATCACGCCGATTGCTGCGACGCCCCACACCCACCATGGCGATTTCCGCCCCGCGTGGCGCTCGTTGAAGAAGTGGCGGATCACGGGGCCCAGCGCCAGGATGATCGCGACGATGATCCAGTTGAAGCGCGTGGCGTAGAGCAGGGGATAGTGGTTGCTGATCATCAGCACGACCACGGGCAGCGTCAGGTAGTTGTTGTGGACCGAGCGCTCCTTGCTGGCTTTGCCGAGCCTTGGATCCGGCACCTGTCCCGCGATCAGGCTGGCCACGATCTTCTTCTGATTCGGGATGATCAGCGCGAAGACGTTGGCGACCATGATGGTACCGATGATGGCGCCGATCTGGTTGAAGGCGCCACGGCCGCTCAGCACATGGGTGAAGGCATAGGTCAGTGCGACCAGGAACAGATAGCCGCCGATGGCGAAGGGCAGCTCGCGCTGGGCAAGGCCGGTACGGCAGGCGGCTTCATAGAGCAGCCACGCCAGTGCCAGGCTCGCAAGGCTGAACAGGCCGGCCTGGAACGGCGTGAGGTGGAGGATCGACTTGTCGACCAGGAACAGATCGGCCTCGAGATAATATACCACCACCATCAGCGCGAAGCCGGACAGCCAGGTGGTGTAGGCCTCCCATTTGAACCAGGTGAGCTCGTCCGGCATCTGGGAGGGGGCGACCAGATATTTCATGATCCGGTAGAAGCCGCCGCCATGGACCTGCCAGGCTTCGCCCTGGACGCCGTCGGGCAGGTCACTCGTTCGGTTGCCCTTGGGCCTGAGGCTGAGGTCGAGGGCGATGAAATAGAAGGAACTGCCGATCCAGGCGATCGCCGCCACCACGTGGAGCCAGCGCAGCAGCAGGCTCGCCCATTCCGATATGATGGATCCCCACATGATCATCCCGTCAATTGCGACAGCGATGCCGCAGCTTTGATGACCGCAACCCCCGCCCTTACAATGTGTCGCACCTATCCGCGGTGTTTTCCAGTACGATGGGCGCAGCTGATGCACATCGTGCGGGCATCAGGTGACGTGGGATGCGGCAGAGCTTCGACGTGTCGCGGTGGTATCGATGTTCGAGAGATTGCAGGCCGGGAGGACAATTTGAAGAGCAGAATTTTGTCCGTCGCGATATCCGCGGGGCTACTGATTGCTACCGGTGCGCAGGCCGAGCCGGTGTTGCAGGGCAAGGACGCTTATGGTGATTGGCAAGCCGACAAGCCAGGCACGGTCAGGCTGATCCGGCCGCAGGATCTGGTCAGGCCCGGCGCCACGCGCTCGGTTGCGAGCTCGTCACGCGTGGTGCCGCGCCCGGCCGAGGCTGCGCTTCAGGTGCCGGCGGGGTTCAAGATCGAGCTGTTTGCCGAAGGCCTGCGCGCGCCGCGCATCGTGCGGGTGGCGCCGAACGGCGACGTCTTTGTCGCGGAGACGCGGGCCGGCACCATTCGCGTGCTTCGTGCCGGGGAGGGCAACAAGATCGCGACCAATGAAGTGTTCGCCAGCGGACTGAGGCAGCCATTCGGCATCGCCTTCTTCCCGAACGGTGACAATCCGCAATGGGTCTACGTCGCCAACACCGACAGCGTCGTCCGCTTTCCCTATCAGGCCGGCGATCTCAAGGCGCGCGGCAAGGCCGAGACGATCGTGCCGAGCCTGCCGCATGACGGCGGCCATTCCACCCGCGACATCGTCTTCACGCCTGACAACAAGCGCATGCTGGTCTCCGTCGGCTCGCTCAGCAACGTTGCGGAAGGTTTGGGCACGCCGCCGGGCGGGATGGAGGCGTGGTCGAAAACGCAACCGCTCGGCGCGGCCTGGGCAAGTGAGACCGAACGCGCGGCGGTGCTGGCTTTCAATCCCGATGGCAAGGAGCGGAAGATCTACGCCACCGGCATCCGCAATTGCGTTGGTCTCGCAATTCAGCCGCAAACCGGTCTGCCCTGGTGCTCGACCAACGAGCGGGACGGCCTCGGTGACGATCTCGTCCCCGACTATGTGACCAGCGTGAAGGAAGGCGCATTCTACGGCTGGCCCTGGTTCTATATCGGCGCCAACGAGGACCCGCGCCATGCCGGTGCGCGGCCGGACATCAAGGACAAGGTGACGGTCCCCGACGTGCTGGTGCAGCCGCACTCGGCCTCGCTCGGCATGGCCTTCTATCAGGGCACGCAGTTTCCGCCCGAGTATCAGAGCGACGCCTTCGCGGCCGAGCATGGCTCCTGGAACCGGTCGAAGCGGACCGGCTACAAGGTGATCCGCATCCGGATCAAGGACGGCAAGCCGACGGGTGAGTACGAGGATTTCGTCACGGGTTTTGTCGTGAGCGACACGGAGGTGTGGGGCAGGCCGGTGGGAGTAGCCGTGGCGAAGGATGGATCGCTGCTGGTGTCGGAGGACGGCAACGGCACGATCTGGCGGGTAAGCCGACAGCCACAGTGACGGTTTACCCTCTCCCCTTGTGGGAGAGGGTGGCTCGCCGCGAAGCGGCGAGGCGGGTGAGGGGTATCTCTCCTCACGAAGATAGTTGCATGCGGATAGAACCCCTCATCCGGCGCTTCGCGCCACCTTCTCCCACAAGGGGAGAAGGAAAGGGCCACTGAGTTCGCCCGCACCTACCCCCGTCTCACGCTGGCTCCACCATCCACCGGCAGCGTCACGCCCGTAATGAAGTTCGCCTCATCCGACGCCAGAAACAGCGCGGCGTTGGCGACATCCCATCCGGTGCCCATCTTCCGACGCAGCGGCACCTTGCCGTCGCGTTCGGCTTCGACCTCGGCGCGGGTCTTGTGCCATTCACGGGCGCGGGTGTCGACGGCCATCGGTGTGTTCATCAGGCCGGGCAGGATGACGTTGGCGCGGATGCCGAATTCGGCGTTCTGGTAGGCGAGCTGTTCGGTGAAGGCGATCATCGCCGACTTCGTCGCCTTGTAGGCGACATAGGGATAATTCGTGATCGCCGCCATCGAGGAGATGTTGATGATGGCGCCGCTGCCCTGCGCGCGCATGATCGGGATCACCTCTTTCGCCGCCAGAATGCAGCTCTTCAGATTGATGGCGACGACGCGGTCGAACGCTTCCTCGGTCAATTGCAGCAGCTCGGCATCGCCGCCGGACAGGCTGACGCCGACATTGTTGTGCAGCACGTCGATCCGCCCCCAGCGCGACTGCGCGTCCTTAACCATCGCCTTGATGTCGGCCGACTTCGTGACGTCGGCCTTGAAGGCCGCGGCGGTGCCATGTTTCGCGGTGATCATCGCCACCGTTTCCTGCGCCGATTCCAGATGATGATCGACGCACAAGACCTTTGCGCCCTCGCGCGCGAAGGTCAGCGCGGTGGCGCGGCCATTGCCCATGCCTTCGCCGGGGCTCTGTCCGGCCCCGACGACGATGGCGACCTTGTCCTTCAAGCGCATTTCGGTTCACTCCCTGATCCGGACTTCCCATTATTTTCGTGCAGATTAGCAATCGCCCCGACCGGCGAGAAGGGCGCGGCTTTTGCGTTCATGTCATTGACATCGCATGGATTTGCATGTTGCGCCGGCCCAACGCGCATGGCTGGCCCTCGCGGTTCAGGAACCGTTCTGAGGTCGCCGCGTTTGTTGCGGAGCCTTTCCCGCGCTAGGCTCTGTCTTGGGGCTTCCCAACCGCCAGTGGCTTGCCGATGAATCTGCTCGACCCACAAGGGCCCGTGGCTGCGGCCAACAGCACGATTCTGGTCGATTCCGTCTTCATCATGCTCGTGATCGTGGTGCCGACCATTTTCGCGATTCTCGGTTTTGCGTTCTGGTTTCGCGCCTCGAATCCAAAAGCGCGCTACCAGCCTGACTTCGTCTATTCCGGCCGCGTCGAGATGGTGGTGTGGGCGATCCCTGCGCTCACCGTCATCCTGCTCGGCGGCGTCGCCTGGATCGGCTCGCATCAACTCGATCCCGCAGCACCGGTGCCGGGGACTGGAAGCCCGGTGCGCATCCAAGCGGTCTCGCTCGACTGGAAATGGCTGTTCATCTATCCGGACCAGCGCATCGCCACCGTCAACACGCTGACGGTGCCGGCCGGCGCCGAGCTGAACTTTCAGCTGACGTCGTCGAGCGTGATGAACACGTTCTTCATCCCGCAGCTCGGCAGCATGATCTACACCATGAACGGCATGGTGACGAAGCTGAACCTGCGCGCCGACAACGAAGGCAAGCTGCAGGGGTTGTCCGCGCATTTCTCCGGCGACGGCTTTCCCGACATGATGTTCGACGTCAACGTGGTCTCGCCGCTCGCCTTTCCGGAATGGGTGGCGACCACGGCGAAGACCGATGCCGTGCTGAATGAGGACAGCTACAAGAAGCTGATGCAGCAGGGCGTCGAGAAGGGCAGGCCGACCTACCGTCTCGACGATCCCCGGCTGTTCGATCTGATCGCAACCCAGCACATTCCGCCGGGACCGGGGCCGGAACTGCTCTCCGATGCAGGCCGTCCGCACAGTGGAGGCCACGATGCTCGGTAAGCTCGATTGGTCGGCCATTCCGTTCGATCAGCCCATCCCGCTGGTCGCGGGCGCAGTGGTGCTGGTCGCGATCCTGGGCGTGCTGATCTGGGTCGTGGTGAAGGGGCATCTGCCCTATCTCTGGAGCGAATGGATCACCAGCGTCGATCACAAGCGCATCGGCGTGATGTACATCCTGCTGGCCTCGGTGATGCTGCTGCGCGGTGGCAGCGACGCCATCATGATGCGGATCCAGCAGGCCGTCGCCTACCAGTCGCAGGGCTATCTGCCGCCGGAGCACTACAACCAGATCTTCTCGGCGCACGGTACCATCATGATCTTCTTCGTGGCGATGCCGTTCGTGATCGGGCTGATGAACCTGATCGTGCCGCTGCAGCTCGGCGTGCGCGACGTCGCTTTCCCGACGCTCAACTCGGTCGGGTTCTGGCTGACCGCGACCGGTGCGCTGCTGGTCAATCTCTCGCTCGTGGTCGGCGAGTTCGCGCGCACCGGGTGGCTCGCCTTTCCGCCGCTGTCGGAGCTGTCCTATTCGCCGGGCGTCGGCGTCGACTATTACGCCTGGTCGCTGCAGATATCCGGCGTCGGCACGCTGGTGGCCGGCATCAACCTCGTCACCACGGTGCTGAAGCTACGCACCAAGGGCATGAATTACCTGCGCATGCCGATGTTCTGCTGGACCACGCTGGCCTCGAACCTCCTCATCGTTGCAGCTTTTCCGATCCTTACCGCCACGCTCGCGATGCTGCTGCTCGACCGCTACCTCGGCTTCCACTTCTTCACCAACGAGGCCGGCGGCAACGTCATGATGTTCATGAACCTGATCTGGGCCTGGGGACATCCGGAGGTCTACATCCTCGTGCTGCCGGCCTTCGGCATCTTCTCCGAGGTGGTCTCGACCTTCTCCGGCAAGGGGCTGTTCGGCTATCGCTCGATGGTGCTTGCGACCATGGCGATCTGCGTCATTTCCTTCATGGTCTGGCTGCATCATTTCTTCACGATGGGCGCGGGGCCGGACGTCAATGCCATCTTCGGCATCGCCAGCATGATCATCGCGGTGCCGACGGGCGTGAAGATCTACAATTGGCTGTTCACGATGTATGGCGGCCGCATCCGCTTCGCGACGCCGATGCTGTGGGCGGTCGGCTTCATGGTGACCTTCATCGTCGGCGGATTGACGGGCGTCCTGCTCGCGGTGCCGCCGGCCGACTTCATGCTTCACAACAGCATGTTCCTGGTGGCGCATTTCCACAACGTCATCATCGGCGGCGTGCTGTTCGGCGCCTTTGCCGGCTTCGAATACTGGTTTCCGAAGGCGTTTGGTTTTCGTCTCGACGAACGCTGGGGCAAGCTGGCGTTCTGGTTCACCTTCCTCGGCTTCTTCATCACTTTCATCCCGCTCTACATTGCCGGCATGCTCGGCATGACCCGGCGCATGCAGCATTACGACGTCGCGGCGTGGCGGCCCTGGATGATCGTTGCAGCAATTGGCATGGCCGTGCTGACGATCGGGGTGATCTGCCAGATCGTGCAACTCGTGGTCAGCATCCGCAACCGCGAGTCGCTGCGCGACCGCACCGGCGATCCCTGGGACGGCCGTTCGCTGGAATGGGCGACCTCGTCGCCGCCGCCGGTGTTCAACTTCGCCTTCAATCCCGACGTGCGCGGCGAGGACGCCTATTGGGACATGAAAGTCCATGCCCAGCAGCAATCGCTCGAACGCGACAGGCCGGAATACCAGGACATCGAGATGCCCCGGAATTCCCCGACCGGCTTCGTCTGCGCGTTCTTCGCCACCGTCATGGGCTTTGCGCTGATCTGGCATATCTGGTGGATGGTGATCCTGGGCGGGATCGGCGCGTTCGCGACCTTCGTCGTGTTCGCCTGGCGCGACCACGACGAATACGTCATTCCCGCGCAGGAGGTCGCCGCGATTGACCGCATCAATCTCGAGGAACGACGCAGCCTCGTCAGCATGGCGGGGCCGGTCTGATGGCGATGACCGCGACCGCCGGCCATGCGCATGCCGATCCCCATCACATCGGGCTCGTCATCGAGCATCCCGGACCCGCTTCGAAGCGGATCGTGACCGCCTACGGCTTCTGGGTCTTCCTGCTGTCCGACATCGTGATGTTCTCCTGCTTCTTCGCGGCCTATGCGGTGCTGTCTGGGCAGACGGCCGGCGGCCCGAAGGGCTCTGAGATCTTCGAGCAGAGGAATGTCGCGATCGAGACGGTCTGCCTGCTGTTGTCGAGTTTTACCTGCGGCATGGCCAGCATTGCCGCCGATGTGCGCAACCGGTTCTGGTTCTATCTCGGCATGGGCGTGACTTGTCTGTTGGGACTCATATTCCTGACGATCGAATTCCGCGAATTCGCCGACCTCGTCGCGCGCGGCTATGGCCCGTCGCGCAGCGCGTTCCTGACCGCGTTTTTCTCGCTGGTCGGCTGCCACGGCCTGCATGTCTCGGCCGGCGTGCTGTGGCTCCTCACCATGATGGCCCAGGTGTTTGCGAAAGGCTTTCGCGCCGACGTCCTGCGCCGGATGATGTGCTTTGCGCTGTTCTGGCACGCGCTCGACATCGTCTGGGTCGGGGTGTTCTCCGTCGTCTATTTGCTTGGGAGTGCCGCATGAGCGATCAGAGCCACGCGCGGAGCGACCACGACCTCGCGCCGGGCGAGGAAGAGCAACACAGTGTCGGCACCCGTATTCTCGGCTACGTCGTCGGCCTTGTCCTGGCGCTGCTGCTCACGGCGACGTCGTTCTTCATCGCCGGCACCGATCTGGTCTGGCAGCCCTCCATCCCGGTTGCGTTGATCGTGCTGGCGATCGCGCAGATGGGGGTCCATCTGGTGTTCTTCCTGCACATCACGACCGGTCCCGACAACACCAACAACGTGCTGGCGCTGGCCTTCGGCCTGCTGGTGGTCTTCCTGGTGGTGGGCGGCACGGTCTGGATCATGGCGCATCTGAATGCGAACATGCCGCCGATGGACCAGATCATGCGGATGCAGTGATAGAGCCGCCCAAAAAAGAAGAGCCGCTTGTTGTGACAAGCGGCCCAAGTCTAGGGAGGAAACGCCCAAGCAGGGCAATCGGGCCGGAGCCGGATTGCTGCCAAGGAAACGCTCGCGCAAGCGCTTGCGTTACCTTTATGAGTGCAGCAACTCGCGAAGGAGTTCAATTCCGGATCAATACGGTCCCGGTCTACTACTCACGGATGCGTGAGGGAATTATTCACTTCGGCCGGCGGCAGTTATAGGCCTTGCGGAAGCCGGCCGCCTGGGCGTCGTCCTCCGAACAGAACCAGCGGTCCGGCTTGGTGGTCGCCGGGTAGCTCGGGCAACCCCGCAAATGATAGATGCCGATATTGCCGGTGACGCGTGCGCGCACCGCGAGCTTTCCCTTGATGCTGCAACTCGGCGGCATCGTCAGCTCCTCCGGGAACAGCACGGCCCGAATTTCCTTGTCGCGGTCGGGGCGGCAGGCGGCGCCCAGCAGTGCGCCGTCCTTCTTGCCCGCGCGGAAGTCTTGCGGTGCAACAAAACAGCCCTTCCAGATCCCGGCGGCAGCTGACTTGGCCTCGGCCACGGCCGGCTTGACGTTCGCCTTGATCGGCTCCCGCGCAACGGCAAAGCCGAGCTTGACCAGCTGTTCGTTCAAGCTGGCCTTGTCGCCCTCGGCCGTGCAGATCGCCCGGTGCCGTTTGCCAAAACTCTTCTCCGGCCCGACATCGTCACAGCGCACGGAGCGCTTGTTGATCAGCTTCGCCAGCTGGTCGCGAGCCTCGATGCCGCAGGTCCAGGGATCGGCGTGGTCGTCGATGCAGACCTGGTCGAGCTCGGGCGCGTCGACGCCGTCGAGACGGTAGGTAACGTCGCCAAGCTGGATGGAGTTGCCGTCGCGGACTGTCGCGGCGGCGGTCAGCGCGGAAGCCGGCTCGGAAGACGCCAGGACTCCGGACAAGGCGAAAAACAAAACGAGCGCAAAAGCGCGGGCGGCGGCAAAGACATTTCGGAAGGACATACGGTCTCGCTATCGATTGCTCGTGCGCCTGTTCCTAGCATCCGGATGTGGCGATACCAATGGTCTGCACCCTGCGAAGTGCGACATTCCGGCCCCGCGGCTTTACTCCCCGCCCGCTCTGACCCTATCGTTCGCGGGCCTTGCGGACCGTGCAGGCCGAATCGCCCGGGAAGCGGCGAGGGCGGGAGGAAAAGGTTGCGATGAAAGACCCCGTGGACGTCCTGATCATCGGCGCCGGCGCTTCGGGCGCGGCGGTGGCGTGGTCGCTGGCCGAGACCAAGATGCACATTCTCTGCCTGGAGCAGGGCGGCTGGATGAACCCGGCGGAATATCCCAGCACCGGCCGCGACTGGGAGGCCAAGTTCTACGGCGAGTGGTCGTCGAGCCCGAACGTGCGCGGCCGGCCCGAGGACTATCCGATCAACGACGACAATTCGCCGATCAAGGTCGTGAACTACAACGCGGTCGGCGGCTCCACGGTGATGTACACCGCGCACTGGCCGCGGCTGCATCCCTCCGATTTCAAGGTGAGGACGCTGGACGGCGTCGCAGACGACTGGCCGATCGATTACGACGCGCTGACCCCGTTCTTCGAGGAGAACGATCGGATCATGGGCACGTCGGGCTTGTCAGGCGATCCGCTCTCGCCGCTGACGCATCCGCCGATGCCGCAACAGCCGCTCGGATTGTCCGGCGCCATCATCGGCAAGGCCATGAACAAGCTCGGCTGGCACTGGTGGCCGTCAGACACGACGGTCGCGACGATGGATTATGAGGGCCGGGCGCGATGCATCAATCTCGGCCATTGCACGCCGGCCTGCGCGCAGGGCGCGAAATCCTCCACCGACATCACCTATTGGCCGCAGGCGATTCGCGCCGGCGTCGAGCTGCGCACTCATTGCCGGGTGCGCGAGATCACCACCGACGAGAACGGTATGGCTTCGGGCGTGGTCTATTACGACAAGGACGGCATCGAGCAGTTCCAACCCGCGCATGTCGTCATCATCGCCTGCAACGGCGTCGGCACGCCGCGGCTATTGCTGAATTCAGCGTCTTCGCGTTTTCCGAATGGGCTTGCCAATTCGTCGGGCCTCGTCGGCAAGAATTTGATGTTCCATCCCTACGCGCAGATCTACGGCTATGTAAAAGAACCGACCGATAGCAACCGCGCGCCGCCGACCTGCCTGTGGAGCAAGGAGTGGTACGACACGGACCCCTCGCGTGGCTTCGTGCGCGGCTATGGCGTTCAGTTCGTGCGCGGGGCCGGACCGGTGTTTGAGGCTGTCGTCAGCGAGCAAAAGGGCATTCTGCCCTGGGGCGAGGATCATCACCGCGTCTTCCGCAAGCTCAACGGCCACCGGCTCGGATTTTCCGCGATCTGTGAGGATCTGCCGGAGGAGCATAATCGCGTCACGCTCGATCCCGTCCTGAAAGACAGCCACGGCATTCCCGCGCCGAAGATCGACTACACCATCAGCGAGAACAGCCGGAAGATGATGGAACATGCGCTGGCGCGTGGCCGGGAGGTTTTGGAGACCGCGGGCGCCACCGATATCTGCATCAACTCGCCGATCCCCTGGGGCGGTTGGCACCTGCTCGGCACCGCGCGGATGGGGACCGATCCCAAGAGCTCCGTGGTCAATGAATGGGGCCGCACGCACGACGTCAAGAATCTCTTCATCGTCGACGGCAGCATTTTTGTCACGTCAGGCGGCGTGAACCCGACCTCCACCATCCAAGCCCTCGCGCTCTACATCGCCGACCAGATGAAGCAGCGCCTCGCCAATTTGTTTGATTAAGGCCGCCATGTCCGCAGACAATCTCACGCGCACCCAACGCGACGACCTCCGCAGCATCGCCGCGATGATCGTTCCCGCCAGCGACGAGTACAAGGTGCCCGGCGCCGACGATCCCGCGATCCAGGCAGATATGCTCGCAACGCTTGGCCGCGATACCAAATTGGTCGCGGCCGCGCTGGATGATCTGGCGCGGCTGGCAGGAGCGCCGCTCGCCGAGCTCGATGCCGCCAGGCGCGATGCGGTGGCGCAGGAGTTTCGCAAACACGGCGGCGTCGCCGCCGCGACGCTCGTCCGCGTCGTGCTGCAATGCTACTACCGCGACGACCGCGTGCTGGGTTCGCTGGGGATCGAACTGCGGGCGCCATTCCCGAAGGGCCATGTGCTTCCGGATGGGGACTGGTCGCTGCTCGACCCGGTGAAGGCGAGGGCCGGTACGCTCAGGCGGGCGCCCTAGCCATCTGGGCAGTCCAGCCCTGCGCCCCCGGCTGGCACCTTGCGCGGCCGGGCACAGGCCACCATCTGTGTGAGCCTTCAAGGACTCTTGCCATGCTGGATTTCACCTCAGATATCGTCGATGACGCCGCGTCATCGCGAACGACGGCATCTGCGCCGGCCGATGACCGGGCGTTGCTGGACGCCTATTCCAATGTCGTGATCGATGTGACCGACCGGGTCGGCCCCGCGGTCGTGCGTGTCGAGACCGGGCCAAAAGTGCCGAACGGCCGTGAGCGCGGCGGACTCGGCTCGGGCATCGTGATCTCACCTGATGGCCTCGTCCTCACCAACAGCCACGTGGTCGGCACGTCGAAGGAGATCCGGCTGCGCGACGTCGAGGGCCATGTCGGCGAGGCCCAGTTGCTCGGCGTCGATCCCGACACCGACCTCGCGTTGCTGCGCGCCAATGGCGTGCGCGACTTACCCTATGCCGCGCTCGGCAACTCCAAGACCTTGCGCCGCGGGCAGCTCGTGATCGCGATCGGCAATCCGCTCGGCTTCGAATCGACCGTGACTGCCGGCGTGGTCTCGGCGCTCGGCCGCTCGATCCGCTCGGTCAGCGGCCGCACCATCGAGGACGTGATCCAGACCGATGCCGCGCTCAACCCCGGCAATTCCGGCGGCCCGCTGCTGTCGTCGAATGCCGAGGTGATCGGCATCAACACCGCCATCATCAACGGCGCGCAAGGCATCTGCTTCGCGGTTGCCAGCAATACCGCGCAATTCGTGCTGTCGGAGATCATCCGCCACGGCTATGTCCGCCGCGCCTATATCGGCGTCGCCGGACAGACCGCGCCGGTGCCGCGGCGGCATGCGGTGCTGGCCGGCATCGAAAACAAGATGGGCGCGCTGCTCGCGCAGATCGAGCCGGACGGTCCGGCGGCGAAGGCGGGACTGTTGCCCGGCGACGTCGTGATCAGGCTCGACGGCGTCGAGATCAACGGCGTCGACGATCTGATCCGCGTGCTCGATCGCGACCGGATCGGCCGGCGCCTCGCCTTGGACGTGCTGCGGCTCGGCCGCCTGCGGGCGATCGACATCGATCCGATCGAGCGTAAGCCGCAGCGCTAGCGTCGGCCCCTCCGGGCGAGGTATGACGGTGTCATGCCTCGTCCCCGGAAACCCGCCGCATGATGCCGGCGCATGAGACCTACGACGTCATTGTCATCGGCGCCGGTGCCGGTGGCATGACGGCGGCGGCCGTTGCCGCTGCGCAGGGCCTGCGCGTGCTGGTGATCGAGAAGACCGCGTTCGTCGGCGGCACCACCGCGTGGTCCGGCGGCATGGTCTGGATCCCCGCCAATGCTAAGATGAAGGAGGCCGGGCTCTCCGACAGCGTCGCGGATGCCGTCCAATATCTGTCGAGCACGGTGCCCGAGCCCGCCAATGCCGGCCTGCGTGCCGCCTTCCTCGCGCGCGGGCCCGAGGCGATCGCCTATCTCGAAGCCAACACGGAAGTTCGTCTCCAGCCGGTGAAGACCTGTCCGGATTGTTATCCGGAGCGGCTGGGCGCAACGTCTGGCGGCCGCGTGCTGGAGCCGGTCGGTTTCGCTGGCACGCGGCTCGGCGCCGCTTTTGCGCGATTGCGGCCACCGCTGCCGGAGTTCACCCTGTTCGGCGGGATGATGGTCAATCCTCTCGACGTTCCGCATTTGCGCAGCGTTGGAAAATCGCTGCGCTCGACCATGCGCGCGGCGCGGCTGGTCTCTCGATATGCGCTGCAGCGGCTGCGCAGCCCGCGCGGAACGTCGCTGCATCTCGGCAACGCACTTGCCGCGCAGCTCTATGCTTCGCTGCTGGCGCGGCAGGTCGAAGTTCTCTTCAGCGCCGACGTCGAAGACCTCTCGATGCAGGGCGAACGCGTCAGCGGCGTGGTGATCCGTCATGGCTCCCGCGATCGGCCCATCGCAGCGCGCCGCGGCGTGGTGCTGGCGACCGGCGGCTTTTCGCACGATTCGAGCTTGCGCAAGCGCTTCTTCCCGGCGGCGGCTGGATTTGTCTCGGCGACCAACCCCTCCAGCACCGGCGACGGACTTCGGCTCGCGGCAACGACTGGTGCCGCGCTCAATACGGACGCGACCAGCCCGGCCTATTGGGTGCCGGCCTCGCTGTTCCGCCGCGCCGACGGCAGCCGCGGCGTGTTCCCGCACCTTGTGACCGACCGCGCCAAGCCCGGTGTGATCGCCGTCAACGCAGCGGGCCGGCGTTTCGTCAACGAGGCGCTGTCCCACCACGAGTTCGTGCTCGCCATGCTCCGTCATGGCGATGGCGAGCCGGACCGGCCGTTCTATTTGATCTGCGACCGCCGGTTCCTGTGGGCTTACGGCCTCGGCCGCATCAAGCCGTTCACGCGCAGCTATCGGCGCTATGTGGCGAGCGGCGAGTTGGTCGAGGCGCCTGATATCGCGGGGCTCGCGGCGAAGATCGGCGTCCAGCCGCCGGTGCTGGCGGCGACGGTCGCGAGCTACAACGAAGGCGCGAAGGAGGGGCGCGATGGCGAATTCGGCCGCGGCAGCACCCTCTACCAGCGCCATCTCGGCGATATCAGCCACAAGCCCAATCCCTGCGTTGCGCCGATCGTCCGCGCGCCGTTGTTCGCGATGCGCATCCATCCGGCTGATCTCGGCACGGCCATCGGCATGAAGGTCGATGCGCAAGCCCGTGTGCTGCGCGAGGACGGCACGCCGATCGCCGGCCTCTACGCCTGCGGCAACGACATGGGCTCGATCATGAACGGCAATTATCCGGCGCCGGGGATCACGTTAGGGCCGGCGCTGACGTTCGGGTATATTGCGGGGCGGCACCTGGCGGAGGGGGCGATGATCGCGCCGAGTGCTGCGAAGGCGGTTGTCTGAGGAGCGCACCCGCTATATCCGCGCCATTGCGAGCGTAGCGACTTGTCCGCCGAAGCCTTGGCGATGGCGGAAGCAATCCAGAATCCTTCGTGGAGGCAGTCTGGATTGCTTCGTCGCATCAGCGCAAAATTGCTGCGCAATTTTGTCGCGAGCTCCTCGCAATGACGCGTGGAGAGAGCTTGCGTCCTCACCGCTACTCCGCCGCCGCCGCAAAACGGCTGTTCTCCAGCTCCGCCTCCAGCCGCGCCGTCTCGGCCGCTGCCAGCTTGATATTGGCCTCCTTGACGTGGCCGAAGCCTCGGATCGTCTCGGGCACCCTCGCGAGCCTTGCCAGCAGCGGGATCTGCTCTGCCTTCAAACCCGCGATCCGCTGATCGATCATGCCGAGATAATCTTCAACCAGCTTCCGCTCCTTCCGGCGCTCCTCGGTGCGGCCGAACGGATCGAGCGCGCTGCCACGCAGGAATTTAAGCTTGGCGAGAACGCGGAAGGCATGGATCATCCAGCCGCCGAACTCCTGCTTCTGCAGCCGGCCTGTCGTCTTGTCGCGCTTCGCGAAGATCGGCGGCGCCAAATGGTATTTCAGGGTGAAGTCGCCGTCGAATTTTTCGGACACCTTGTTAGCAAAGCTGCCGTCGGTGTAGAGCCGCGCGACCTCGTACTCATCCTTGTAGGACATCAGCTTGAACAGGTTTTTCGCGACGGCCTCGGTCAGCTCGGTTGACGCTGGCGAAGCCGCACTCTCGGCTTGGCGCACCTTGGCAACAGCCGCGAGGTAGCGGCCGGCATAGGCTTTGTCCTGATAGCTGGTCAAGAACGCCGCGCGGGTGGCGATGATGTCGTCGAGCGACTTCACAGGCGCGGATGCACGGCTCTTGAACTGGAGCACGCTGCGCACCCGCGACATGTCGTGGGCGGCCATGCGCCCCCAGGTGAAGGCGAGCTTGTTCATCTCGATCGCGGCGCCGTTGATTTCGATGGCGCGCAGCAGTGCTTCCAGCGACAGCGGGATCGCGCCCTTCTGGAAGGCAAAGCCGAGCATGAAGGGGTTGGTCGCGATGCTGTCGCCCAACAGCGCGGCGGCAATGCCGGTGGCATCGATGATATCGAGGTTCTTGTCGCCGACGGCGTCGCGCAGCACCGTCTGCATCGTGCCCATCTCGAAGTCGAGATCGGGATTTTGCACGAAGCTCGCGGTCGGCTGCAGGTCGGCGTTGATATAGGCTTTGGTCACGCCACGTTCGGCGCGGCTGAGCGCGGTGGGGCCGGCCGAGACGATCATGTCGCAGCCGAGGATGACGTCGGCGCCGCCCGTGGTGATGCGGACCGCGGAGATATCCTCCGGCCTCCGTGCGATGCGGACATGGCTCATCACGGCACCGTTCTTTTGCGACAGGCCGGTGAAGTCGAGCGCCGAGCAGCCGCGGCCGTCGACATGGGCGGCCATGCCGAGCAGCGCGCCGATGGTGATGACGCCGGTGCCGCCGATGCCGGTGACGAGGATGTTGTAGGGCGCGTCCAGCTCGCGTGCGGGCGGCAGCGGCAGGTCGGCGAAGAGCTGGCCTGAATCGACGGCCGAAGTCTTCATGCGCTTGAGCGAACCGCCATGGACGGTCACGAAACTTGGGCAGAAACCCTCGACGCAGGAAAAGTCCTTGTTGCAGTTCGACTGGTCGATCTGGCGCTTGCGGCCGAACTCGGTCTCGAGCGGTTGCACCGAGACGCAGTTGGAGGCCTGCGAACAGTCGCCGCAGCCTTCGCAGACCAGCTCATTGATGAAGGCGCGCTTGGCGGGATCGGGATAGAGCCCGCGCTTGCGGCGGCGGCGCTTTTCCGCCGCGCAGGTCTGGTCGTAGATGATGACCGTGAGACCCTTGATGTCGCGCAGGTCGCGCTGCACGGCATCGAGCTCGCGGCGATGGTGGATAGTCGCGCCTTGCGGGAAGTAGTTTCCTTGCGGGTACTTGCCCGGATCGTCCGAGACGATTGCAAGACGCTTGACGCCCTCGGCCCAGACCTGATGCGCGATCTGCGCGACATTGAAGGCGCCTTCGGCGGGCTGGCCGCCGGTCATCGCGACGGCGTCGTTGTAGAGGATCTTGTAGGTGATGTTGATGCCGGCGGCGGAGGCGGCGCGAAGCGCAAGCAGGCCGGAATGGGTGTAGGTGCCGTCGCCGAGATTCTGGAAGATGTGCGTCTCGGTGGTGAAGGGCGATTGCCCGATCCAGTTCACGCCCTCGGCGCCCATATGCGAGATCAGATCGGTGCGGCGGGTCGGCATGCTCAGGGCCATGCCGTGGCAGCCGATGCCGGCCATGGCGCGGCTGCCTTCGGGCACGCGCGTCGAGGTGTTGTGCGGGCAGCCCGAGCAGAAGAACGGCGTGCGCGCGAGCTTGATCTGCGTGTTGGCGGTGACCGGATTGTCGAAGGCCTCCAGCCGCGCGAGCCGCTGCTCCAGCACCGGGCTGTGATGGCCGAGCTTGCGCAGCCGTGCCACCAGCGCGCCCGCGACGATGGTCGGCGTCAGTTCGCCTTCGCTCGGCAGCAGTGGCGCGCCGCGCTCGTCGCGTTTTCCAGTGACGGTCGGGCGTCTGGACACATCGATATTGTAGAGGATGCGCATCAGCTGGTCTTCGATGAATCCGCGCTTCTCCTCGACCACGAGCACGTCTTGCAGACCCTCGGCGAAACGCTTGGCGCCGCTCTCCTCCAGCGGCCAGGTCAGCGCGACCTTGTAGATGCGAAGGCCCAGATCCTGCGCGTCCTTGTCGGTGATGCCGAGATCAGCCAGCGCCTGGCGCAGATCGAGATAGGCCTTGCCGGTCGCGACGATGCCGAGCCGCGCCGGCTTTGAATCGAGCACGATGCGGTCGAGCTGGTTGGCGCGCGCGAAGGCCTGCACTGCGGCCATTTTCGGGCCGAACAGGCGCCGCTCCGCCTCCAGCGGCGGATCGGGCCAGCGGATGTTGAGGCCGCCGGGTGGCATCTCGAAATCGTCGGGCAGCACGATCCTGATGCGTTCCGGATCGCTGTCGATCGACGCCGAGCTTTCCACCGTCTCGCTGATGGCCTTGAAGCCGACCCAGCAGCCGGAGAAGCGCGACAGCGCGAACCCATAGAGACCGAGATCGAGATAATCCTGCAGCGTCGCCGGATTGATTACGGGGATCAGCGCCGCCGCGAACACCTGCTCGCTCTGATGCGCCAGCGTCGAGGACTGGCAGCCATGGTCGTCGCCGGCGAGCGCGAGCACTCCGCCATTGAGTGACGTGCCGGCCGCGTTGGCGTGCTTGAGCGCATCGACCGAGCGGTCGACGCCGGGGCCCTTGCCGTACCAGATGCCGAACACGCCATCGACCTTGGCGCCGGGAAACAGCCCGACCTGCTGGCTGCCCCAGACCGCGGTTGCAGCCAGATCCTCGTTCAGGCCAGGGACGAAGGCGATGTCGTGCTGCTGGAGGTGCGACTTCGCGCGCCACAACGCGTGGTCGTACATGCCGAGCGGGGAGCCGCGATAGCCGGAGATGAATCCGCCGGTGTTGAGACCCTGGAGCCGGTCGCGTTCGCGCTGCAACATCGGCAAGCGAACCAGAGCCTGTGTGCCGGACAGGAAGATCCGCTTCGATTCGAGCCGGTATTTATCGTCCAGCTCGACCTGCAACAGCGTCATGTCGGGGATCCTTGTTGTCCTGGTCCGGCGAGGGATTTTGCGCCGCGGGAGATTTGCGGCCTTGCGAAGCGGAAGATACCCAGTCAAGAGCATGGGCCGGCGAAGTCAATATCGCTGGCCGCATCCGTGGCGCTCCTGCTAGTCATGGCTTCCAGTGGAGAACATCATGGCTGCAAAGGCATTCGACACCGAGATCACAGCGACGGCTGAGGCCCTGATCGGACCGTGGCGCCAGCCGCGTCAGATGCTGCAAGCGCAAACCTACGACGCGCACGCGTCCATTCACGACGACGCCACCGCGCAGAAGCTCGGCTTCAAGGGCGGTACCATCGAGGGCCCGACGCATTTCAGCCAGTTCGCCCCGCTCGGCGCGCAGCTGTGGGGACGCGCCTGGTTCGAGACCGGCTGCCTGTCCGCGCATTATCGCAGCGTCTGCTATGAGGGTGAGGAGGTGCAAGCGATCCTGTCGAAGCCACTGCCCGGGACGAGCCAGTGCCAGATTCGAATGGTCAAGCGCGATGGCACGGAGGTGCTGCGCGGCACGGCCTCCGTCGGCGAACCGCACGCCGCGACCGCGCTGGAGGCGCGCCTCGCCGAGCTCAAACCGCTCGCCGATCCCGTCATCCTGCGCGACGTCAAGGTGGCACAGACCGGCAAGCGGCAGACGGTCCGCATGGCGTTTGATCAAACCATGGGCGACCTTTATCCCTTCTCGCTGCGGCAGAAGCTCGCCGTCATCACCGAAAACTCGCCGTACTATTCGGGCGTCGACAACCCCTGGGGCAGACCGATCGTCCCGATGGAGATGCTGAGCGTGCTGTTCCAGTATCGCTCGAAGGACGATCCGCTGCCTGCCAAGGGGCCGGCAGTCGGCTTGTTCGCCGACCAGGAGATCAGGCTGGTGAAGGGGCCGCTCTTCGTCGACGAGGACTACGAAGTCGAGCGCGAGATCGTCGCGCTTTCCGGCAGCCGCCGCACCGAAAGCGCCTGGGCCAGGACGCGTGTGTTCGACAAGGCGGGCACGATGGTGGCCACCATGCTGCTGAACATGGCGACGATGAAGGACTCCTATGCGCCGTACGAGGAAGAGTATCGGCAGCTGTATGGGGCGTAGGGGCGAGCCGCGAGTGCTTCGCCTCTCCCCGCTCGCGGGGAGAGGCCGGATTGCATCGAAGATGCAATCCGGGTGAGGGGGACTCTCCGCGAGTCCGTCTCTCACCGTGATTGCGGAGGCAGCCCTCACCCCGACCCTCTCCCTGTAAGAACGGGGAGAGGGAAAAGAGAGAGCGTCGCCTCGGCATGACGGCGGAGGCCGCCCATCCTCTAGGCAAATGCCCGCCGCGAAGTCGTCGCACAGGGAATATGCAGACGCCGATCGCCGACGTAACCTTCTGACCACACAACGAATTCCCTAACGTCCGGCGCGCCATCGCAATTGTACACAATGGCACGGCGCTTGCAGAACTCCGGCAAAGAGAGTTCTCGCGAGGGGCGGGCGTCATGCTGGACTCGAGCAAGCCGACATTGGGCGTCATCAACGCCGAGCCCGAGCCGATCAAGCTCGACTGGCCGAGCACCGCGCTTCTCATCATCGACATGCAGCGCGACTTCATGGAGCCCGGCGGCTTTGGCGAGACGCTCGGCAACGACGTCAGCCAGCTCGCGCGCGCGGTGAAGCCGATCGGCGCGGTGCTGACGGCGGCGCGGGACACCGGCATGCTGGTGATCCACACCCGCGAGGGCCATCTGCCCGATCTCTCCGACGCGCCGCCGGCGAAAGTCGAGCGCGGCGCGCCGAGCCTGCGCATCGGCGATCCCGGCCCGATGGGCCGCATCCTCATCCGCGGCGAAGCGGGCCACGACATCATTCCTGAGCTCTACCCGCTCGACAGCGAGATCGTGATCGACAAGCCCGGCAAGGGCGCGTTCTACGCCACCGAGCTTGGCGACGTGCTGGAGAAATACGGCATCGAGAATCTGCTGGTGTGCGGCGTCACCACTGAAGTGTGCGTCAACACCACGGTGCGCGAGGCCAATGACCGCGGCTACCGCTGCGTCGTCATGTCGGACGGCTGCGCGTCCTACTTCCCCGAGTTTCACGAGATGGGCCTGAAGATGATCAAGGCCCAGGGCGGCATCTTCGGCTGGGTCGCAACCTCGGCCGCGGTTCTGGAGGCAATGAAGGTTTCGACCACATAGGGGTATTGTCATGAGCATATTGACGGGGACGGCCGGCAAGTCTGAGTTCAATACGTCTGAGTACAAGCCGGCACTATGGACATCGGGCGACTGGAATGCGTTTTTCGGCTTCGGCACCAACATCCTCGTCAACATGCTGGTGCTCACGGGCCTGTTGCGCTTCGTCCTGAAGATGCCTGATAGTCTGGTGTTCGGCCGCATCCTCCCCGCGCTCGGGCTGATGATGTGCCTCTCGACTTTCTACTACGCCTACCTCGCCTACCGTCTGGCGCAGAAGACCGGCCGTAACGACGTCTGCGCGTTGCCCTCGGGCGTCAGCGTGCCGCACATGTTCATCGTCACCTTCGTGATCATGCTGCCGATCACGCTGAAGACCGGCGATCCGCTCAAGGGCTGGTCCGCCGGCCTCGTCTGGGTATTCTTCCAAAGCTTCATCCTCATGATCGGCGGCTTCATCGCGCCGTTCATCCGCAAGATCACGCCGCGCGCGGCGTTGCTCGGCACGCTCGCCGGTGTCTCCGTCACCTTCATCTCGATGCGGCCGGCGCTGGAAATGTACATGACGCCGCAGATCGGCCTCGTCTGCTTTGCCATCATCCTGGTGAGCTGGTTTGGCGGCGTGAAATATCCGCGCGGCATTCCCGCAGGCCTCGTCGCCATCGCCGTCGGCATGATCATCGCATGGGGCTCGAACCTGTTCGGGCTCGGTCTCGGTGGACTAAGCGTCAAGGGTGTCGGCGATGCCTTTGCCAATTTCGGCTTCTCGGTGCCGCTCCCCGCCGTAGGCTACGTCTTTTCCGGCTTCGAATTCCTTGGCATCATCCTCGTCACCGCCATTCCGTTCGGCATCTATGACCTCGTCGAAGCCATGGACAATGTCGAGAGCGCGGAAGCCGCCGGCGACGAATATCCGACCACGCGGGTACTCACGGCCGACGGCGTCGTCAGCCTGATCGGCTGCCTGATGGGCAATCCCTTCATCAACGCCGTCTATATCGGCCATCCCGGCTGGAAGGCGATGGGCGGCCGCATCGGTTACTCCGCCGCAACCGGCATCATGGTGATCGTGCTGGCCTGGTTCGGCATCATCTCGGTGCTGCTGGCGCTGGTGCCCGTGGTCGCGATCTCGCCGATCTTGCTCTACATCGGCATGCTCATCGGCGCGCAGGCGTTCCAGACCACGCCGGTCAAGCACGCGCCCGCGATCGTGCTGGCGCTGACGCCGCATCTGGCCGCCTGGGCCAAGCTGCAGATCGACACGATGCTCGGCTCGACCATGAATGCGGCGGCAACCGTCGGCGGCATGGCCGCCGACAAGGCGGACGCGGTGAAGGCCGCCGCGATCGCAGCGTTGCCGCAGCAGGGCGTGTTCTACCACGGGCTCGAAGTCATGGGCGGCGGCTCCATCCTCGGCGGCCTCATCCTGGGCGCGATCGGCGTCTTCATCATCGAGCGCGACTTCGAGAAGGCATCAGGCTTCGCGCTGGTCGGTGCGGTCCTGACCTATTTCGGCTTCATGCATGGCGAGGCCGTCGGCATCGGCGGCGGATTCGGTGTCACGCCCGCCGTCGCGCTGGCCTACGCTGCGATGGCCGCCGGCCTGTTCGCGGCCAGCAAGCTCGGCGCCAGCGAACACTATGCCGCACATCCGGAGATGTCGGCCGCGCCGGCGGAGTAGTCAACGAGGTCAAGCTCCTTGCGGAACGGCTGGGTGATCCCAGCCGTTCTCGTTCAGGGCCGTACGGCCGGCGTCTCCATCGGCAGGCCGCGCGCCCGCGACATCAGATAAAGCTCGAGCGCGACCAGCTCGGGCGAGCCGTAATCATAGGCCTGGGCGCGGACGCCGCTCATGCAGCTGCGCAGCCGCCGCTCCAGCGATCCCAGCGTTTGCCATTCGAGGCGGTAGAGCGGATAGCCGGTCGGCTGTCCTTGCGTGACCGGCGCGCCCGCAAGGCGCTTGTCGAAATTGTCGTCGTGGCAATTGGTGCAGGCGAGGTTGAGTTGGCCCTCCCGCTGCATGAAGAGGTCGCGGCCTTGCGCCACGAAGGGCTTTGCTTGCGGATCGTCGCCGGCGGTGATCGCGACACCGCGCGATTGATGGGCAACGAAGGCGGACAGCGCCAGGAGGTCGCGGCTCTCGTAAGGCAGTGGCGGCGCCTGCTGATGATTGGCGCGGCAGAGATTGATGCGCTGGTCGAGCGTGACGGGGCGACTGAGCGTCTTGTCGATGGCCGGATAGCGCGTAGCGACGCCCTTCATGCTGCTGTGCGCATCGCCATGGCAATCCGCGCAGGCTTTCTCCGCGCTGCCGGACTTCTTCGTCCAGAGCTGTTCGCCGTCGAGCACGAACAGCATGCCCGGATTGGAGGTGTCGTCATCCTGCATGGAGCGCGTGTCCGGGCCCATGAACGAGTAGCCGGACCGGCGCGCATCGGGCGGGATTTCACCGGCGAGCAGGGCTGGGGCCGCGGCGAACAAGGCCGCTGCTGCTATCGCGTGCCAAACGCTCATTCGACAGTGATCGACGCCGACGCAGTGGACGAATAGCCGTTGTCGCCGATCCATTCGAATTCGAACTTGCCGCTTTCCCTGGCGACCGTGAAGAACGACAGATAAGGATTGGCTGCGATCGCCGGAAACAGGTCGGCGCGAAAGACCTCGGCGCCATTGTAGCGGCAGGTGAAGCTCGTGATGATGTCGCGCGGCACCAGCTTGCCGTCCACGGTGTGGCGGAAGCCCGTCTCCATGATGTGCGAGGTCAGCGTGCGGATCTCGATGACGTCGCCGCGCTTGGCCTTCGCGGGAACGTTGATGAGCGCGGCCATCAGTTCATCTCCTCGGTGCAGGCGGCCAGCGTCACGACCACGTCGACGGCGACCTGCCAGAACGTGTCGTCGGACAGTCGCGCGATCGCAACCACCTTCTGGGTGTCTGCGAGGCGGATGCGGGTCGCGACCTGGGCGCGGCCGCAGGAGGGGCCGAGATAGAAATTGCCGATGTTCGGCTGCGGGTTCTTCTCGTTGAAGATGTGGATGCTCTTGACGTGGTCGTCAGCGGTCATCGGGCTTGCAACGCTCACCATCATCGGCACGGTGTTGCCGTTCTCGACCAGCGGCGGAATGTCGAGCTTCACCCTGCCGGTGCGAATCGGCGCTTCGCCGACGACGTTGCGGATCGCGGTATTGAGCATCGCTGGGGTCGCGTGAAGCGGACGCAGGGTGACGATCGGGATCGTGCCGGCGGCAGTGACGCCTCCGGCGAGGCTCAAAAATTGTCGTCGCGTGGTTGGCATGAACAGTCCTAGTCGCGAAGCGTTGCAAGAAAAGCCACGATGTCCTCGATCTCCGCCGCCGACAATATCGGCTTGCCGGTGAAGTTGCGCCCGACCCGCACGAAGCCGTCAATGCGATAATAGGACGGCATGATGGTCTCCGGGTTGAAGCGGGCCGCATCGACCAGCCGAAGCCGCAACTGGCTCACCGACCAGCGGTTCCCGGAGCCTGTGAGGTCAGGTGCGAGATCGCCCTTGAACCGCGTTTCCGGGAAGGGACCGGAATGGCAGAGGATGCAGGTCGTGGTGCGCGCCAGCACCAGCGCGCGGCCGCGCACGGCATCGCCTGGCGTGCCCGTGAGCGATTCCACTATGCCGTCGCCGGCTACCTTGTAGGAGGCGAGTTCGTCCGCGCGCGCAACGCTGACGAAGGCGAGACTGGCGGCGATCAGCGCCACGCCATGGACGGAGGATTTAGCCAAAGGTGTCCGCCGTGATGGTTTGAAACCAGCGCTCGGCTTCGGTCGCCTCGCGGGCGCGCAATTCGCGCGGGGCATCGACCGGGCTCGTCGCGCCGCCTTCGACCTCGGCGAAGATGTCGCCTTTCGGCTGGTAGTTGCCGGCGAGGGAGAAGCCGTAACCGGGTGCCACGGTATTGTAGCAGACGCCTGTCAGCCGCGGCATTTCCGGCGCGCGGCCCGCGAGCAAAGCGACGATGGCAGCGGCGCAAGCCTTGCCTTGCCCGCTTGCGGCCGAGGCCGATTTGGGAATGCCGCCGCCGAGACAGGCGTCGCCGATGACGTGGATGTTCTTGACGAGCTTCGACTCGAAGGTCACGGGGTCGATCGGGCACCAGCCGGTCGCATCCGTAGCGCCCGCGATCGCGGCAATACGACCCGCGCGCTGCGGCGGGATGACGTTGGCGACATCGGGCGTGTAGTTGCCGAACTCCGTGATGATGGTTCTGGTTGCAGGATCGACCGAGGTCACGCGGCCGCCTTGCGACAGCGCGACGCGCTCGATCATGTCGCCGTAGAGCTCCTTCCACGCCTTCTCGAACAGCCGCTGCTGGGAGAAACCGTCCTTGGCGTCGAGCACCAGCACTTTTGAGCGTGGCTTGTTCGTCTTCAGATAATGCGCGATCAGGCTGGCACGCTCGTAAGGTGCGGGCGGGCAGCGCGAGGGATTGGCCGGGATTGCAATGGCGACCGTGCCGCCGTCAGCCATTGCCTCCAGCTGCCTGCGCAGCAACAGCGTTTGCGCGCCGGCCTTCCAGGCGTGCGGCATCTTCTCCGATGCGGCGTCGTCATAGCCGGGCAGAGCTTCAAAGTGGAAGTCGATGCCGGGCGAGAGCACGAGGCGGTCATAGGCAAACGTGGCGCCATCGGCGGCCGTCACGCTGCGCTTTTGCGCGTCGACGGCCGTCGCGGCCTGAGCGGCGACGGTGATGCCCTCGGCGGCGAGCCTGTCATAGCCGAACTGCTGCGCGTCGATCTCGCGCAGGCCGGCGATCACCTCGTTGCTGAAGGGGCACGACGTGAAGGTCTTGTTCGGCTCGATCAGCGTCACCTGCAAGCCCGCCTGCGCGCGCTTGAGCGCCCGCGCGCAGGCCGCGCCGCCAAAACCGCCGCCGATCACGACGACGCGGCCTGCCGATTGCGCGCGCAGGATGGAGGGGACGGCGAACGATGTGGCCGCGGCGGTGATGCCGAGAAGGGCATTCCGCCGTGTCACCGGCGCATTCATGAATTTTGTCCGCAAAATACCGCGGCGGCCGATAGGCCGCCGCGGCTGCTCTTAGGCGAAGGTGATATTCTGGTCCCGCAGCGGCACCGAGCGGATGCGCTTGCCGGTCGCGGCGAAGTACGCATTGAGCACCGCCGGCGCGGCGACGCCGATGGTCGGCTCGCCGACACCGCCCCAGAACCCGCCGCTCGGCACCATCACCGATTCCACCTTCGGCATCTCGTTGATGCGCATCGAGTTGTAGGTGTCGAAGTTGGTTTGCTCGATCTTGCCGTCCTTGACGGTGCAGCCGCCGTAGAACAGCGCGGATAGGCCATAGACGAAGGAGCCCGCGATCTGCCGCTCGACCTGCGCCGGATTGACGACGTAGCCGGGGTCGGTGGAGGCGACGATGCGATGCACCTTGATCTTGCTGCCGTCGGTCACCGAGATCTCGGCGGCGCCGGCGACATAGCTGCCATAGCCCATGACCTGGGCGATGCCGCGGTAAACGCCCTGCGGCGCCGGCGTGCTCCAGCCGATCCTCTCGGCGACCGCATTGAGCACCGCCAGATGCTTGGGATGGTTGCCCATCAGCTTGCGGCGGAATTCGAGCGGGTCCTGGCCCGCGGCCTGGGCCAGCTCGTCCATGAAGCATTCCATGTAGATCGCGTTGTGATTGACGTTGACGCCGCGCCAGAAGCCGGGCGGAACGTGCGGGTTGCGCATCGCGTGCTCGACCAGCAGGTTCGGCACCGAATAGCCGAACGCGGCTTCGCCGGATTGGGCGACGCCCTGGAAGGCGGCCGGATCCATGCCGTTCTGCAGCGCTTCGGGGCGCAGCGAGAACAGGATCGATTGCCCGGACAGTCGATAGTGCAGCGCGACCAGGTTGTTGTCGGAGTCGAACGCGCCGGTCATCTTGCACTGGGTGATCGGGTGATACCGGCCGTGCGCCATGTCCTCTTCGCGCGACCACAACAGCTTGACCGGCGTGCCCGGCATCTGCTTGGCTATCATGACGGCCTGGCGGACATAGTCGGTCTGGCCGCGCCGGCCGAAACCGCCCCCTAACATCACCTTGTGCACGTCGCACTTGTCGGCCGGCAGGCCGGAAGCCTCCAGCACCGCTGCGAACGCCGCCTCGCCATTCTGCGTGCCGCACCAGACCTCGCATTTGTCCGCGGTGTAGAGCGCGGTGGCGTTCATCGGCTCCATCGTGGCGTGGTTCTGGTAGGGATAGGAGTAGACGGCCTCGACCTTCTTTGCCGCACTCGCAATCGCCGCCTTGGCGTCGCCGTTCTTGTTGCCGACATAGGCCGGCTGGTCGTTGTTGAGGCCTTCGGCCAGCCACTTCGCAATCGACTCGCTGGAGACTTTTGCGTTGTCGCCCTCGTCCCAGACGATCGGCAACGCCTCCAGCGCGGTCTTGGCGTGCCACCAGGTGTCGGCAACGACCGCGACCGCGGTATCGCCGACCTTGACGACTTTCTTGACGCCTTTCATGCTGGCGATCTTGGCTTCGTCAAAGCTCTTCAGCTTGCCGCCGAACACGGGGCAATCCTTGATCGCGGCATTCAGCATGCCCGGCAGCTTGATGTCGGCGCCGTAGATCATGGCGCCGGTGGTCTTGTCGACGGTGTCGAGCCGCTTCACACCCTTGCCGATCAGCTTCCAGTCCTTCGGATCCTTCAGCTTGACCTCGGCCGGCGGCGACAGCTTGGCTGCGGCCTCGGCGACCTTGCCGTAGGTCGTGGTCCGGCCCGATGGCGTATGGGTGATGACGCTGTTCGCGGCCGCGCATTCGGAGGCCGGCACCTTCCATGCGTCGGCGGCGGCCTGGATCAGCATCACGCGCGCGGTGGCGCCGCCCTTGCGGACATAGTCCTGCGAGGAGCGGATGCCGCGGCTGCCGCCGGTCGAGAAATCGCCCCAGACACGCTTGCGGGCAACGCTCTGGCCGGGTGTCGGATATTCGGTCGTGACCTTGGTCCAGTCGCATTCGAGCTCCTCGGCGACGAGCTGGGCGAGACCGGTGAGCGAGCCCTGGCCCATCTCGGAGCGGGCGATGCGGATCACGACGGTGTCGTCGGGCCTGACCACGACCCAGGCGCCGATCTCGGGCGAGCCGTCGGCCGCACGGACCACGGCGGGCCCGCCGAAGGGGAGGTCGAGGCCGATGGCAAGGCCGGCGCCGAGCGTGGCGCTGCCGATGACGAAGGCGCGGCGGTTGAGCCGCGGCGAGATATGCTTATTCATGTGGGGATTTCCTTACGCGCTTGCGATCGTGTGGATCGCTTCGCGCACCTGCTGGAAGGTGCCGCAGCGGCAGATATTGGTGATGGCCTCGTCGATATCGGCGTCGGTGGGCTTCGGCTTCTCGTTCAGCAGCGCCGCCACCGCCATGATCATGCCGCTCTGGCAATAGCCGCATTGCGGCACGTCCTGGGCGATCCAGGCCTCCTGTACCTTGTGCAGCGTATCCCCGGAGGCGAGCCCCTCGATGGTGGTGATCTTCTTGCCCTCGGCTTCGCTGACCGAGACGCCGCAGGAGCGGGTGGCGACGCCTTCGATGTGCACGGTACAGGCGCCGCATTGTGCAATGCCGCAACCATATTTGGTGCCCGTCAGGCCGGCATTCTCGCGAATCGCCCAGAGCAGCGGCGTATCCGGCTCGACGTCGAGTGTGAAGGTTTTTCCGTTGATTGTTAGGTTTGCCATCGCAGTCCCCTGATTGGCCCAATCCACCGATTGAACTCAGGGGCGCAATGTGTCCGGCAAACTGGAACTGTTCAAATCAACAGTCCGAGGGGTGAAATGCGAAGAATTACGCCGAGGGAAGATTGTGGGGAGGGTGGTGTTTTGTCTCGCCCTCCATCATGGTTGATTCGGTCGACCTTCCGCGGGCGCCAATCCGTGGGTCTGAGGCGACGCCCGGCTGTGAAGGCCGGTTCCATGGCCGGTCGAGGCCACGGCGACAGTTTGTCCCTTTTGCCGGGGTGCAAGACGCAGGCGCTTTGGTACACTGCGCCGACGCCAGAAGGAGTTCCATGAACGTGCCGAGTCCCAACGTACTGATGCTGTACCCGCTGTTCTCGGCAGAGTCCTTCTGGACCTTTGGCGAATCCTGCAAGGTATTGGGCGTAAAGCGCCCGGCCGCTCCTTTGGGCCTGATCACCGTTGCCGCGATGCTGCCCGAAAGCTGGACGGTCCGGCTGATCGATTGCAACACGGCGTCCTTCAACGACGAGGATCTCGCCTGGGCCGACGTCGTCTTCACCGGCGGGATGATGCCGCAGCAGGCCGACACGCTGCGTCTGATCGAGCTCTGCCGCGCGGCCGGCAAGCCGGTGGTCGTGGGCGGTCCCGATCCGACTTCAAGCCCCCACATCTATGAGCGGGCCGACTTCCGGGTGCTCGGCGAGGCCGAGAGCGTCATCGACGAGTTCATTGCGGCCTGGGAGGGTGGCGCGCGGAGCGGCGTCTTCACCGCGCCGAAATTCCAGGCGGACGTGACCAAGACGCCGGTACCGCGTTTCGACTTGCTCAAGTTCGAGGACTATCTCTATCTCGGGGTGCAATATTCGCGCGGCTGTCCCTTCACCTGCGAGTTCTGCGACATCATCGAGCTCTATGGCCGCGTGCCGCGGACCAAGACGATCGAGCAGATGTTCGTCGAGCTCGAGAGGCTCTATCAGATGGGTTACCGCGGCCATCTCGACTTCGTCGACGACAATTTCATCGGCAACAAGAAGTCGCTGCGGCAGTTCCTGCCGAAACTCGCAGAATGGCAGCGTACCCACGGCTATCCTTTCGAATTGTCCACCGAGGCCTCGGTCAATCTCGCCGACGATCCCGAACTGCTGGACCTGATGGGGGCGGCCAATTTCTTCGCCATCTTCGTCGGCATCGAAAGTCCGGATCCGGCGACGCTGGTCGCGATGCGGAAGAAGCAGAACACGCGGCGCAACATCGCCGAGAGCATCCACAAGATCTACGCCGCCGGCATGCTCGTCACCGCGGGCTTCATCGTCGGCTTCGACAACGAGAAGGTCTCCATGGCGGACGCCATGATCGACTTCATCGAGGAAGCGGCGATTCCCGTCAGCATGGTCGGACTGCTCTATGCCTTGCCGAACACGCAACTGACGCGCCGCCTGGAGCGCGAAGGCCGGCTCCACGCGGGCCACGATGTGGCGCCGACCATCGGCGCCGATCAGTGCACGGCCGGGATCAATTTCGATCCGGTGCGCCCGCTGCGCGACATCCTGACGGACTACAAGCGCGTGCTGGAGCACGTCTACAGCCCGGCCGCCTATGCGGGACGGGTCGATCGCTTGATGACGCTGCTCGACCGTTCGCGGCAGCGCCACGAACTCGCGGAAGGGGATATCCGCGCCAAGCTCGGTGCGATGGAGACCGTGCATCGTGTCGTCTCCGCGCTTCCCGAAGCGCGCGGGCCGCTGTGGCAGACATTCATGAACTGCGCCAAGCGCGACACGTCATCGGCGCGCATTGCGGTCCAGATGATCGCCGCCTATGCCCATCTCGGACCGTTCTCGCGCAAGGTCATCGCCGCCATCGATGAGCGGCTGGCGGCGCTGGACGAACAGATTCCGAGTCCAGCCGTGGCTGCAGGCGCGATCGAGGCTCGACATCTGGCCTGACATCCGGAGAGTCGATGGAACCGTCGACCCTTTGATGCTCTGCCCGGCGTGCCGTCCGGGGCGCAAACTGGCTGTCATGTGTGAGATCCCGGCTTGACAGCATGACAACCTCAAGCTGATCGTCATCAGGACGACACCGCGCCTGCCGCGATTTCGGCGTCTGGACGTTCCGCGGGCATTTGAATTGGCCCGCAAGGCTCAGTGCTCGTCTGCCGTTGCGACCGACGTCATTGCAGGAAAAGCTTTAGCGGGGTTGGGCCATGTTCAGGAAGGTGATCCGCTGGTCGGTTGCGCTGATTGTCGTGGCGGTGCTGGTCCTCGCGTATCTGCCTTCCTTCATCGCCGATTCCATCTACAAGAACGTCGACGACATCACCGATGGTGAGATGCCCGCCACCGTCACGGCCTTTCAATCGGGGCCGGACGTCGTCAGTACCATCGGTGGCAGCGGCGAGGGCTTGAACTGCAGCCTGCCGCCCTGGGCCAACATATTTTTCGACGGCGGCAGGGATTCCAACCAAAAGCGCCATCTCGTCCTGCAGCGCTTCAGGCAGGCATGCGTCTTTCACGATCTGTGCTATCGCCATGGCCTTGCGACCTATGGCTATAACCAGAACGATTGCGACCGCATTCTGCAGAACGCGGCTTTTCGACTCTGTCTCTACATACGAAACGGCAGCCAGGAGAGCAGCGCGGCGCGCTGTCAGACCGACTCCAAGATGGTTCTGGCAGGCGTGAGCCTCGGCGGATACGACGCCTATCGCGGCTGGGACCGATCGACCTATTTCGAATTCGATTCGGACCCGTCGCGGTCGAACGGATTTCTGGTCAGCCGTGTGGTGGATCATCCGTTCAAGGCGGTCGCGCCGGCGAAATACGGCAGCGACCCCGATCAGGTCATTCTCATGTTCGAGAACGTCCGCTCCAATCTTGCGGTGACCTGCATCACCTGCGCGAGTGTTCCCGTTCTCGACTGGACGACCGATCCCAACGCCGTCAGCGCCGAGTTGCGCTCGGTCGGTGTGATGCGCTTGCCGGAAGCGCTGCTCAAGCGCGAGCCCATGCTGTCCGAAACCATGCCGGTCTGGTTGCCGCCGCGCCGTCGACACGCGGCGCCGCATCTCCTCGTCGACGGAGCGGGCAAGGACCATCTGATCTGGATGAGCCGGAACAACCCGCAGGACAGCATGTCCTGCATCGTCGGCGCCGATCCGGCGCGTCTCCTCACCAATACCCTGCCGGCCCGGGATCTCTGCTCGGTCGATGCCGGCCCGTCGCTCAGCAGGGTGGAGGTCGACATGTTCGCGACCTCTCCGCTTCCGATGGAGGTGCCCGGAAGTTCGGATCTCGTCTACGCGACGTCGATCAGCACACAGAAGACAAAGGAGCAGCATCTGAGCTTCTGCTCCCGCTCTGCGTCCAGGAAGGTCGAGGACTCCGGAGGCGACGACCAGTCCAAATGCGTCACCTTCCCCGAACCGGAGGTTCGCAAGGGCGCGGCGCTCGGTGCATTTCAGAACTTTCCGCTGGTTCGCGCCGGACAGCAGATCTATTTCGCGCGGGACATCGATCAGCGTACGGATTCGCTGCTGACTGCCGCCTGGCAGCGCGCCTTCGGCAACAGCTTTTCGCCCGACGGTGCCCTGCTCGTGATCGACGTGGCGCCACCGCTCGCCGCCAAAGGGCCCCTTGCGGCCAAGCTGAAGAAGATCGTCCGGTTCAACATCGACGATCGTTTCGATCCGATGATGCCGATCACGCGCAAGGTGGACGATCTGCGATTCCTGAGCCTGGAGGCGTCGAAGTCGAGCGTGCACCTTCGCACGATCGATTTCGCCAGGGACAACCCCTCCGTTGGCAATGCGCGGCTGACGATGGGCAATGGTGACGTGGAGCTGGACCGCTCGTGGGCGGAGAGGCCCGTGCTGGTGCTGGAGACCAGGGAGGCGCGACCGAGGACCAAGCTGGTGTTCTCGCGTGGGGAGATAGCGGTCGAACCGGGCAGGCCCGACGTGTCCCGCGCGACGACCGAAGTGTTGACGCTGCAGACCCTGGTTTTCGAACGCGATGCGGCCGCGCCGTCGGATGCGCCATTCGTGAAATCGGCTGGCGCGGCATGCCGGATCGTCTATGAGTTCGAAGCGAACCACACCGATTGGCCGTGCTATCGCGCGTTCGACCCCGACCGTACGATGCGGGCCTCGCCGGCGACGCGGATGCAGGCTTCCCAGACGCTGGTTGGACGGTTCAGCCAAGGCGGCGGCCATGGCCTCGCATTTCCCGATCTCTGCCTGAAGTCGGAGCCGATCATCCTGACGCCGAAAGGGGGCACGTTTGTGCCCCTGAGCGAGACTGCGGGCTGGAACGGTCCGCCAAGGCTGACGCGGACGATCAAATGCGAGCCGCTCGATGCCGCGGCAATCGTGAGCCGTCCCATCGCGCAGAAGGCTCCGTGAAGGCGGGCCGGCCGATTGAGGCGCGGACGCGCGTTCGGTCTACTTCACTGCCAGCCGCAGGAAGCTCATCACGCTGCCAAGTGCGGCAAAGCCGGCGCCGAGCGCCAGCGCGACGGTTGCGCCGTCGTGGCCGGCGAGCGCGAAGCAGAGTGCCGCGAGGGCCGCCCCCGTCGTCTGTCCCGTCAGGCGCGCGGTCGCGACGATGCCCGAGGCGCTGCCGCTGCGATGCGGCGGCGCGCTTGACATCACCGCCTTCATGTTTGGCGCCTGGAAGAAGCCGAAGCCCATGCCGCAGATCACCATCCGCCAGATGATGTCGGCAATGGCGGGGTTGGCCGGAAGCGTCGCAAGCAGCGCCATGCCGAGGCCGAGCAGCACCAGGCCGATGCCGCCGAGCAGGCCGACCGCGTGGCGGTCGGACAGGCGTCCAGCGATCGGCGCCATGATGCCGACCACCAGTGGCCACGGCGTCATGAAGAAGCCGGTCTCGACCTGCGAGCGGCCGAGCACGTCCTCGAAATAGAACGGCAGCGAGACGAAGGCGAGCCCCTGCACGGCGAAGGAGCACACCGCGGTCGCGGCCGACAGCGCGAACATCGGCCGACTGAACAGGTCGATCGGCAGCATCGGCGCCGGGTGGTCGGCGTGGCGGCGCGTCAGGATGACGCCGAGCGCGAGGGCCGTGACCAGCTCGATGCCCACGACGACCGGCGACAGATTATGGGCGGCACTGCCGATGCCGGTGATGAACAGGCCGAGGCAGGCCGACGCCAGCACCGCGCCGAGGAAATCAAAGCCGTGATCGGCGCGCGGCGTCTTCGGCAGCATCGCAAAGCCGATGCCGATGGCGACGAGGCCGAACGGGATGTTGACGGCGAACAGCCACGGCCATGGGCCGATGGCCAGGATGGCGGAGGCGATCGTGGGCCCGAATGTGAAGGCGGTCGCGACCACCAGCGCGTTGTGCCCAAAACCGCGGCCCAGCATCCGGCCGGGATAGACGAAGCGCACCAGCGCGGTGTTGACGCTCATGATGCCGCTGGCACCCAGCCCCTGCAGCGTGCGCGCGACCAGCAGGCTCTCCAGCGACCACGCCACCGCGCAGAGCAGCGAGGCGATGGTGAACAGGATGAGGCCGCCGAGATAAATGCGCTGGTGCCCGACGATCTCGCCGAGCGCGCCCAACGGCAGCAGCGTCGCCACCAGCGCGATCTGGTAGACATTGACCACCCAGACCGACTGCTCCGGCGAGACATGCAGATCGGCGGCAATGGCGGGCAGGGCGATGTTGGCGATGGCGGTGTCGAGCGAGGCCATCGCCAGCGCGGTGAAGATCGCGGCGATCGCCCAGCGCCGCTGCGCGGCGGGGAGGCCGTCAGACGTGGTGTGGTCGGGCTCGCGCGCGGCGGCAGGTAACGTGATCGTCATTGCGTTGGCGCGTGGCTCCGGCGGCGCGGCTCAAATCGGTCATTTCGCATGTACTACGGTGGGGCCGCGTTCCACAGGCATATGCTTGCATGCTGTGTATGCGTGAAGGTGGGGCGATGCCGCCTCGCGCTGCCTTATATCGCGCCGCTGCTGCAAAAATCAGGGGATCGCCATGCAAATCGTCGTTCTGCCCGGTGACGGCATTGGACCTGAGATCACGACCGCGACAATGGGTGTGTTGCGCGCCGCCTCCGAGCGCTTCCAGCTCAATTTGCGCCTGGAGGAGCACGCGGTCGGGCATGCGAGCCTGAAGCTATCAGGCACGACCGTGCGCCCCGAGATGCTCGACATCGTCCGCGCCGCTGACGGCCTGATCCTGGGCCCGACTGCGACGTTCGACTTCAAGGACGAGGCGCGTGGCGAGATCAATCCGTCGAGGTACTTCCGCAAGAACCTCGACCTCTACGCCAATATCAGGCCCGCGCGCACCTATGCGGGGCGGCCCGGCCGCCTCGGTGATTTCGACCTCGTCGTGGTTCGCGAGAATACCGAGGGGTTCTACGCCGACCGCAATCTGGAGCAGGGCAATGGCGAGATGCTGGTCACGCCCGACGTGGTGATCTCGCTGCGAAGGATCACACGCCTATGCTGCGAGCGCATCGCGCATGCCGCATGCCGGCTCGCCATGAAGCGGCAGAGGCACCTTACCATCGTGCACAAGGCCAATGTGCTCAAGATCGGCGACGGCATGTTTCTCGAGATCTGCCGCGCGACGGCGAAGGCCTATCCAGGACTGAGCGTCGACGACATCCTGGTCGATGCCATGATGGCGCATGTGGTGCGCAGTCCCGATCGTTTCGACGTCATCGTGTCCACCAACATGTTCGGCGACATCCTGTCCGATCTTACCGCCGAACTTTCGGGAAGCCTCGGCCTCGGCGGCTCGCTCAATGTCGGTGAGCGCTACGCGATGGCGCAGGCCGCGCACGGCTCGGCGCCCGACATTGCCGGACAGGACGTCGCCAATCCCGTCTCGTTGATCCTGTCGACCGCGCTGCTGCTGGTCTGGCACGGCGAGAAGACTGGTGCGGTCCGCTATGAAGAGGCCGGGCACGCGATCGAGGCGGCGGTGGCGAAGGCGATTGGCGAGGGCAGTGCGACGCGGGACGTCGGCGGCAAGCTCGGCACCATCGCCGCAGGTGCGGTGATTGCGGAGATCCTGCAGGCGGAGTGAGCCGTGCACATTTTTCTCGGGGCCCAAGACAAAAAGTCGAAAAACAACCCCATGCACAGTAGAAGTCTCCTTGATTGATAACGGATTTTCGAACCGCATTGCGACGGCAGTCGCGGCTGCGATCAAGTTGACCCGTCGGGCAAAACGCTGGCAGGATGCTAACGTGCCAGCGATCCTGAAAAAGACTTGGATGCCGGTCCGTTACGGAAGGCCAATTTGAAGACGGCCAAGGCTCTGGACCTCGTGATCGCCGAAAGTTTTCTGATCGGCGCCGATCAGGTGATGGACTGAAGTACGTGGGTTCACGGCAGAAGTGTCATGAACTCATAGACGACTACGGCAGCGCCGAGACAGCGCCGCCAGGGATTCACGCCGCGGAAGACCTCGTCGGCGCCCCAGACGACGAGTCCGCCCTTCACGACGATCGTCAAGCCGACGCTGATGTTGCCTGCGGAAGGCCAGATCCAAAGCAGAAGGCCCGCAACGATAACGATCCAAAGAAGAAGATTCGGCCACTGCGCGATGGTGATGGCACCTGTTTCGCGGTTCCGGAAGAACCAATCAACGAATCGCCGCACCGTCACGGAGCCGATCAGAGCGCAACTTGACCCTCTTCACGGCCCTTCCAATAAGTTATGCGGTTGGCTTTGACCTTGATCAGCACGATGCCCGGCGTATCGATGCCGTGGTCGAACCATTTGTCGAGATCGCTCGTCCAGTGCTGCTGGAAAGCCGCCTTGTCCCGGATCAGTTCGGCCGTCCCCTCGACGGCGACGTAGATCCCGTTCGAGAACAGGCCCGCTTCCGACGAAAACCCGAGCGCGACTTTCGGATTTCGTTGGATGTCCGATACGGTGCGGGTCTGTTCATAGGCGAAGTAATAAGACGTGCCGTCGTAGGCGACATCGCCGTTGTTGCTCATGGGACGGTTGGCGATTTCGCCGTTCTCGGTGTGGGTCGAAAGAATGGCGATGTCGATGTCGGCCATTTCCTTCGCGATCTCGGCGAGCGATGTCTTGGACATGAACTTTCCTCCAGTGGGGCTGGAGCAACGGCGGGATGCAGGCCATGTTCCCTGATGAATAGAGCGGGGGTCCATGCCCACCGGCCATTACTTCGCTGATGCAGGCTTGGCGGGTTTGAAGGAGAGGGCCGTCGGCGGGTCTGATTGACGCGCTCTTTCTACCTCGAAATAAAACCGCCCCCGACATCAGCCGGGGGCGGTTTGGATGAGATCGTATCAGTGGCCGGTGCCGGGCTTGGTGGTCTTCGGGGGCTTGCCGTCTTCCATGCGGCCCTCATTGCGAAGATCGCGTCCCTCTTGAGCCTTGCGCTGGCTCTCGGGACCCTTGCCGTGCTCGTTCATCTCTTCCTTGATGTATCCGGCGCCTTCCTTGATCTTGCCTTCAACGCTCATGATCTTCTCCTTCGATATTGGAGATAACGCGTTGGCGGATTTGGCGTTCCGGCATCAGAACGGCGCAGATTTGCGGGGAACCGAGTTGAGCCTTCCCGAGCGTCTAACGCGCAGAATGGCAGAGCATTTGCGAAACTCATCGTGCTGAGTGCTGATCGTTCGTCGATGGGTTTCGCTGCGCGTTCATGGCGTGGCTCGGACTTTCCGAGCTGTGGCGCTGGTGCACGACAGGCGGGCTGCTCACTTATTCCCGCGGTATGGATCCGTCACCAGATGGCAGCTCATCACATGCGAGAGCCATTTCGTTTCGCTCTTCATCATCTACGGAGTGGTTGCTGCCACGGGAGTGACGATTTGCACCATGCAGTGCCTGTTGATCCGCAGGTGGTGGTTGAAGAAGCTGGCGGCGGGTCAGTGATCGTGCGCGCGCCTCTCGCGAGCACGATTGACCGCATTTGAAGGCCAGGAAGATGCTCGGCGGGCTGTCGCCGACATTGTTCCGGCGCGAGGTCGCGGCAAGACGGCTGGTAAGAAGCCAGCGGGCCAAGTGACGTGGAGATCAACGCTCGTTGTGGAAAACCGTCACTCGAATACAAGCCCTAACGCCAACCAGGTCGCAAGAGACAAGCAGACGCCAATTCCCAAATAGGGCAATGCAAGGCGCATCGGTCACTCCTCAGCTCCGAGACGCTGCGAAAACGCCGTCAGCTTCGCATGTTCGCCGTGCCCTGCCCATATTCCATACGATGTACGAGCTTTGGTTCACCGTGGACGGCAACGTACCCGACTGCACAATGAAGACGATGCGCCTGATTTGACGTCCCCTTTGCCGTACCAGGCTGATTTAATTTGACTTCGCATTTGGTTCAAAATATATAATTTATTTAATTATTTAATTGTGGGTATGGTGCCATGCCGAACTGCGAAACAGGCGGAGCAATCGCGCCGTTCTAGCTGTTATCTAAAGAGGCGTGATCAATGCGCCGACCGATTGATACTGCACCCAGGGACGGAGAAGACATCTGGGTGGAAGATGCGACCGGGGTTGTTGACGTCGCTCGCTGGTCGCCTCAAGCAGGCAAATGGGTCTCCAAAGACGGCGCTCCAATCAACGCCGAGCCGACCCATTGGTCTCCCGAAACTGAGGACATTGACCCAGAGGGCGGGCCATTGGGCATTCCGCTCGCAGCGGCTGTCATTTTGCTTCCCGCGATCCTGATTGGAGCGGCCTTACTGGGTGTGTTCGACACTTTCGGCGCACGAGCAATTCCGGAAACGACGCAAATCGGCGGCGAGAGTGCCCTCAGCTTCGAGCAACGGCCGGAAATAGGGGCGGGGTCGCAAGCGCTCCTTCAGCGCGAAGCGGGCGGAGCCCTGACGTACACGGTGCCGGCAGGCATGGTGCAGCCTGAGCCATGGCCGGATCGAGATGCTTTGCAAGCTAATGCGCGCGCCAGTGAACTGGACGGGGCGCGCAGGGAACTTGACGAGGCGGTCCAGCACGCGCACGCGGCAAAAATTGCGGCGGACGAGTTGCGGCAGTCGCTGCAACAGGAGCAAGCGCGCAACGCTGCGCTTGCGAACGAAGTCGCCGAATTTCGCAGCGAGATCGATGCCCGCGACGCAGGATCGCGGAAGGCGGAGGATGTGGCCGCGCAGCAGAGAGAGGCGGCGCAGCGGGAGATCGCAGAACTAGAGCAGTCCCTGCAGCGCGAGCGGGAAAATAGCGCCGTCCGCGCAAGGCAGGTGAACGCCGCACAGGCAGCAGCGGCGAGCGCTGAGCAGGAACGCCACGAGGCGCAGTCGCGCGCCGCCGCGCTCGCGAGCGAACTTGCCGGAATGCCTCGCCGCTTGCCTATGACGGAAGCTGCGACCGCGGAGCAAAGCCAGGCGGCGGGGCTGGAGATTGCGGAACTGCGGCAGTCCCTGCAGCAAGAGCAGGAAAAGAACGCCGTTCTCGTCACGGAAGCCAAAGCAGCACAGGCAGCAGCCGCCGATGCCGATCAACAACGCCGCGCTCTGGAAAAGGCTCAGGCGCACGCCGCTGCGCTGGAGAGCGAACTTGCCGAAGTGCGCCGGGAGATCGAAGCCCGCAACGTGCAACTGCGCGAGGCCGAAAATGCGACCTGGCAGCAGGGCCAGGCAGCGAAACAAGAGATCAGCGAACTGCGACAGTCGCTGAAACAGGAGCTGAGCAAAACCGAGGCCAGGGAGAGAGATCTTGCACCGGGGTGGCGCTCGACCCATGAGCGCGTCCTCGCCGAGCAAGCAAATGACGCCCCGGTCTTGCCGGCGACGCGGAGCGTGGAAGTGGCGGAGCCACCGACCGCTGCCGCCCAGAACGAGGCGGAGGCCCGTTTGATCCCGCGTGCCAGGGCGCTCCTCGATCAGGGAAATATCGGTGCAGCACGCATTGTACTCGAGCTCGCGGCTGAGAAAGACGTTGCGCAGGCAAGTTTCATGCTCGCCGAGACCTACGATCCGGCGGTTCTATCCGCCTGGGGTACTTATGGAACTCGCGGCGAAGCGGCCAAGGCGCGCGAGCTCTACGCGAAGGCACACAGGGCCGGTATTCGCGAAGCGAAGGAACGGCTGGATGCGTTGCGACCCTGAGAATGGGCTTCTTGCAGTCCGAGAGACGAAAGCTCGCGGTGGCTGAGCCGGAAGGAAACGACATGAAGAAGGCGCCAAAGTTACGCTCATTGCTCCTGCTCACTTGGTTGGTGCCGGTCGCTATGATGCTTCAAACGGCCTGCCTGGATGCGCAAACGGCGAAAAATGCCAAGGCCGATGCACAGCTCGACCGACGGCCGCTTCCGAAGGAGAACGAAAAGGACCGGATGAACGCCTGGACGGTCGGGCTCGCCGGGGGCCTGCTCGAGGGCGCGCCGATCCGCCTCGCCGCAGAAATGGCTCGCGTCGTCGACGACGGAGCAGACCTGCATCTCCTGCCGATCGTCACCCGGGGGGCCACCGACAATCTGAATGCGCTGCTCTATTTGCGCGGCGTCGATACTGCCATCATCAATTCCGACGCGCTCGAGGAGTATAAGATTCAGGCACCGCAGATCCGAAGCCGCATCACCTATCTGCTCAATCTCTTCCCATCCGAGCTGCACATTTTTGTGCGGCCTGAAATCACAAGCCTGCAGGATCTTGTCGGCAAGAAGGTGAACTTCAACACCCTGGGCACCGCGGCCGCCTATTCAGGACCACTGATCTTCAGCCGTCTCGGGATCGATGTCGAAAAGACATTCATCCCGCATCAGGTTGCCCTGGAACAGATGCGCAAAGGCGAAATGTCGGCCGTGGTGTTCATCACCTCGAAACCCGTCGACGCCTTCGTAAAGGGCCGTTGGGAGGCTGGATTCAAGTTCCTCCCGATCCGTTACGACAAGAAGTTCGAGGACTATTATCTGCCCGCGACCTTGGACGCCAATGAGTATCCAAATCTGATCAAGCAGGGTGAGCGGGTCTCGACCATCGCGGTCCCGACAGCGCTTGTCGCTTTCAACTGGCCGCTCGGCTCCAATCGCTACCAACGCGTGGCTCGCCTTGTCGAGTACCTGTTCTCGCGCATCGACCGCCTGCAGGCACCAGGCTTCGATCCGAAATGGCAGTCGATCAATCTTGCGGCATCGGTCCCGGGTCTCACCCGCTTCCAAGCCGCGCAGGAATGGCTGGATCGCAAAGCGCGCAGCGTACAGGCGAGGCCATGAAGACTGCCGCTCCTCCGCTCGCTGTCGCCTTCAACGTCGCCTGCGGTATCGCCTACGCGCAAAGTACGAGCGATCCCATGGAAACACTTAGGGCTTGTTCGGCGATGGAGGGACAAGCCCGGCTGGAATGTCTGCAAGACTTGTCGCGCAAGATTCCACCGTCCAGTAGGGGCAGCCGGGATGCTGGCTGGACCGTCAGCGAGACGACTTCGCCGGTCGATTATCTGCCGGTCGTCACCGCCACCGCCACTTCTGTCGGCAACTCGGATGGCGCCGCGATGCAGCTCGCAATCCACTGCCGCAGAGGCCGCACGGAAGTCATAGTCGCCGGACCGGCGCTGTCACGCAGCGCCAACGAATACGTGATCTCCTTTCGGCTGAATACGGATACGCCAATGCAACTCGCAGCAGCGTCGCCGTCATTCGGATCCGGCGTCGCTTTCGGGGGCGACGTCGTAAAGTTGTTGAGCTCACTACCCGACGACGGCCACATCGTCGTGAGCCTTTTCACCCGCACTGGCCCGGTGCAAGGCGGACAATTCCTGCTCAGCGGATTCGAAAACGTGCGCAAGAAAATGGCGGCTGCATGCAAATGGCCACATGCCATCGCCAGACCGGGTAGGTGATGGTCAGGAAATGGGAGACACGAGATGATCAATCCAAAATTGGCGATGGCACTCATCGGAGGCTTGACGATACTGCTTCTGGTCGGACCAGGCGCGCAGGCGCAGCAGGACAACCAGTGGATCCCGCAGGCGCGCGAGAAGAGCCAAGCGAGCAACGCGAAGCATCCGGGTGGACAGAAGCAGGTGAGCAAGCCGCGGCAGAACCACGCGATCAGGCAGGATCCTCCGAACAGCACGAAGATGGCTCAGGCTACGAAGACCGAGAGCGCGAAAAAGTCGCACCGGCTGGTGCTGCAGGTTAATTCCAACGAACCTGCGATGATGAACCTCACGCTCAACAATGCGAGCAACGTCGCGCAATACTATCGCGATCTCGGTGAACCGGTGTCGATCGAGGTCGTCACCTTTGGTCCCGGCCTTCACATGCTGCGCGATGACACCTCGCCGGTAAAGCCGCGCATCGAGGTGCTCGCGATGAGCCATCCCGAAATCTCCTTTAAAGCCTGCGGCAACACGCAGGAAAACATGCGCAAGGCGGAGAACAAGGACATAACCCTGATTCCACAGGCCACGATCGTCAAATCCGGCGTCGTCCGCGTCATGGAGCTGCAGGAGCAGGGCTGGAGTTACGTCAAGCCGTGAGGTCCGGCGTCAAACCGGAGAAGGCGTGCGTTCGCGGGCCGTGGATTCAGGAGACCAACCCTAGAACTGATACCGCCTCAGCCCGCCGTCCACCGGGATCACCGTGCCCGTGATGTACCGCGCCACCGGTGAGGCAAGAAACACTGCCAGTGCGGCGAGGTCTTCCGGCTCGCCCCAATAGCCGACCGGAATTTCCTCTTCCGCAAAGCGCTCGCGATAGTCAGGCGCGTAGTTGCGGCGGATCTGCTCGCTCATGATGCGGCCGGGCGGGATGCAGTTGATGGTGATGCCGTGCTCGCCGATCTCGCGCGACAGGCCCTTGGCCCAGGCGTGCACGGCGGCCTTGGCGGCGAACGCCGCGTTGAGCCCTTCGGGCTCGGACTTGCCGGTGATGTTGACGATGCGGCCCCATTTGCGTTCGATCATCTGCGGCAGCAGCGCATGCGCGATGCGGCGGTAGCTGGTGAAATTCAGCGCGATCGCCTCGTCCCATTTGCTGTCGGGGGCATCGACCGGCAGCGGCCGGCTGCCGCCGGCATTGTTGATGAGGATGTCGACATGGCCGAGCTCCTTCACCGCAAAGGCGGCGATCCGCTCCGCCGCATCCTTGGCCATGACGTCCTGTTCGAGCGGCGTGATCAGCCCGGAGCCTTCCTCCTTCACCAGCTCGGCGAGAAGATCGGTGCGCCGCGCCACGCCGACGACGCGCACGCCCTCGGCGGCGAGGCCCTTGGCGATCGCGCGGCCGATGCCGATGCTCGCGCCGGTGACGACAGCGGTTTTCGATTTGAGCCCGAGGTCCATGGTGACACGCTCTCTTGTTTGGTTCTTGCTTATTGCTGTGCGTTTCCTGCCCGTCCCGCGCGCCTTGCGAATTGCCTGAGCGGGACGAGCAGTGGTAACCAAGAGCGACGTTGAAGGAAACACGAAAAAGAAAAAGGCGTTGAGACGATGGTCTGGGATCCGCAGCAATACTTAAAATTCTCCGGCCACCGGCTCCGGCCCGCCGTTGACCTCTTGATGCGGATTCCGGATTTTGGCCCCCGCGAGATTGCCGATCTCGGCGCCGGCGCCGGCAACGTGACAAAACTCATCAAGGAGCGCTGGCAGGAGGCGAGCGTGACCGGCGTCGAGGGCTCCGCCGAGATGGTTGCCGCCGGCCGCAAGGCTGCACCCGATGTGGAATGGTCCCACGAGGACCTCGGCCATTGGCGCCCCGCCGGGCAGTACGACTTGATCTATTCCAATGCCGCACTGCACTGGCTGCCCAATCATGCGGCGCTGTTTCCATCGGTCATGGAGAAGGTGAGGCCTGGCGGCATGCTCGCGGTGCAGATGCCGCGCAACTTTCTGGCGCCGTCGCATGTGCTGATCGGCGAGACGGCGCTTGATGGTCCGTGGCGGTCCAAGGTCGAGCATCTCGTGACGCCGCCGCCGGTCGAGGGCCCGGCATTCTATCACGATCTTCTTGCGCCGATGTCGGCCAACATCGACATCTGGGAGACCGAATATCTGCAAGTGCTGGAAGGCGAGAACCCCGTCAAGGAATGGACCAAGGGGACTTGGCTGACGCGCTATCTCGACGTGCTCGCAGGCGAGGAGAAGATCGCATTCGAAGCCGCCTATGGCGCGCGGGTTGCGAGGGCCTATCCGAAGAATGCGGCGGGGCAGACCCTGTTCCCGTTCCGCCGTCTCTTCATGGTCGCCCAGCGCAAGAGCTAATGCACTGCCGCAATGCGACATAAGCGCTCGTTCCCCTGGATGGAAGCAGGTGCCGGGTTGCGTAGACAGCGCTCGTCAAGATAGCTTGGCTGCGGCAAATTGGGCTTAGGTCTAGTTGTTCGGCCTGCGGATTGCTGCCACTACTCAAACCGGAAAACAAAAAAAGCACCCGGTTTGTCGAGGTTGTTGGGAGGTCTTCATGCGCAAACTGCTTCTCGCGGTCGCGGCGGCCGCGCTCGTTTTGGCCCCCGTTGTTGCGCAGGCCCAAACTCCGATCGTCATCAAGTTCAGCCACGTCGTCGCCAACGACACGCCGAAGGGGAAGGGCGCGCTGAAGTTCAAGGAGCTCGCCGAGAACTACACCGACGGCAAGGTCAAGGTCGAAGTCTACCCGAACTCCACACTCTATAAGGACAAAGAGGAGATCGAGGCGCTGCAGCTCGGCTCGGTGCACATGCTTGCCCCTTCGACCGCCAAATTCGCGCCCCTTGGTATCAAGGAGTTCGAGGCGCTCGATCTGCCCTGGCTATTCAAGGACGATCAAACCTATTCCAGCGCGATCAAGGGCACCATCGGCAAGTGGCTATTCCAGAAGCTCGAGGCCAAGGGCATTACCGGCCTCGCTTACTGGGACAACGGCTTCCACATGGTCTCCTCGAATCGTCCGCTGATAAAGCCGACGGATTTCCAGGGCCTCAAGTTCCGCATCTCGGGATCCAAGGTCGCCGACCAGTATTTCCGCCTGGTCGGCACCATCCCTCAGATCATGGCGTTCTCCGAGGTCTACCAGGCTTTGCAGACCGGCGTGGTCGACGGCTGCGAGAACACCGCGTCCAACTACTTGACGCAGAAGTTCTACGAGGTGCAGAAAGACATCACCGTTTCCTATCACGCGCATCTGCAATATGCGGTCATCGTCAATTCGAAGTTCTGGTCGGGCCTGCCGCCCGATATCCGCACCCAACTCGACAAGGCGATGGCGGAGGCATCCGACTACACCAACTCGATCGCGCGCCAGGAGAACGAGGACGCGCTGGCCGAGATCAAGAAGACAGGCAAGACCAATCTGCATTACCTGACCGATGCCGATCGCAAGGCGTGGCAGGACGCGATGCAGCCGACTTATAAATGGGCAAAGGGCCGGGTCGGGCAGGAAGTGCTCGATCTCGTCGCCAAGGAACTCGACGTCAAGATGAACTGACGGCCGCGCCCTGACAAGAACAATAGCAACGGTCGGGGGTGATCGCACTCCCGGCCGTTTCGCTCTTGAATGGACGAGCCAATGCTGGGGGGACGAAGTTGCTGCGTGTGCTGAATCGTGTGCTCGATCATCTCGAAGAATGGCTGATCGCGACGATGATCGCGGCTGCGACGTCGCTCATCTTCGTCGCCGTGCTGCACCGCTACGGCGCCGGGCTGTCGATCGACATCGCCAAATGGGCGGAAGCCCGCAACCTGACCTTCCTCGCCGTCCCGGCGCGCGCGGCATTCGTCTGGCTTGCCGCGCTTGATTTGTCCTGGGCGCAGGAACTCTGCATCTACATGTTCATCTGGATGGCGAAGTTCGGTGCCGCCTACGGCGTGCGGACCGGCATCCATGTCGGCGTCGACGTGCTGGTCAACATCCTGCCCGGCGGATCGCGCCGTCGCGTCATCACCTTCGGTCTGTTGTGCGGCGCTCTCTTCACCGCCATCGTCGCCTATTTCGGCGCCGCGTTCGTGGGGCAGATGTGGCAGACCGGCCAGCAATCCAACGATTTGGAAGCACCGATGTGGATGGTGTATCTCACCATCCCGCTCGGCTCCGGCTTGATGTGCTTCCGCTTCCTGCAGGTCGCCTGGTCGTTCCATCGCACCGGCGAGCTGCCGCATCACGACATGGCGGGTGTCGAGGGCGTCGAGGCGGATCCGGTGCATCCGGCGCCGGTCACGCATAGTCAGGTCGTCCGCGACGAGCGCAGCCCGCTCGGCTGGATCCTGATGCTGCTGCCGGTCCTGATCGTCGCGCTGTGCTTCGCGCATGCGGGCCACGTCATCACGTTGCCGCAGGGCTTGCGCGTCCTCATCGTGTTCGCGCTTCTGCTCTCCTTGATGCTGACGGGTATGCCGATCTCGATCGCGCTCGGTCTCACCGTGCTCAGCTTCATGTTCACCTTGACCGACGTGCGCACGGAATCGGTAGCGCTGAAGCTGTTCACCGGCATCGAGAACTTCGAGATCATGGCGATCCCGTTCTTCATCCTCGCCGGCAACTTCCTGACCCATGGCGGGGTGGCGCGGCGGATGATCACCTTCGCGACCTCGCTGGTCGGCCATTGGTACGGCGGTCTCGCGCTGTCGGGGGTGGTCGCCTGCGCGCTGTTTGCCGCCATTTCCGGCTCGTCGCCGGCGACCGTGGTGGCGATCGGCTCGGTGATCCTGCCGGCGATGGTCGCGCAAGGCTTCCCGAAGCGGTTCGGCGCGGGCGTGATCACGACGTCGGGCTCGCTTGGAATTCTCATTCCGCCGTCGATCCCGATGGTTCTCTACGCCGTCTCCACCAACAGCTCGGTCGGCAAGCTTTTCATCGCCGGCATCGTGCCGGGATTGGTCCTGGCCTCGCTTCTCGGCGCCACGACGTTCTATCGGGCCTGGCGCAACGACTATCCGCGGATGCCGAAGGCAACGCTGTTCGAGCGCTTCGATGCCTTCCGCAAGTCGATCTGGGGCATCCTGCTGATCGTGATCGTGATCGGCGGCATCTACAGCGGCCTGTTCACGCCGACCGAAGCTGCCGCCGTCAGTGCGGTCTACGCCTTCATCGTCGCCGTGTTCATCTATAAAGACCTGAAGCTGAGCGACGTGCCGCGGGTGCTGCTGTCGTCGGCGAATCTCTCGGCGATGCTGCTTTACATCATCACCAACGCCGTCCTGTTCTCGTTCCTGATGACTTACGAAAATGTGCCGCAAGCGCTGGCGCAATGGATGATCGACCAGGGCCTGGGGTGGATCGGCTTCCTGCTCCTCGTCAACCTGCTGCTGCTGCTGGCGGGCAACGTGATGGAGCCGTCCTCGATCATCCTGATCATGGCCCCGATCCTGTTTCCGGTCGCGGTCAAGCTCGGCATCGACCCGATCCATTTCGGCATCCTGATGACAGTCAACATGGAGGTTGGCCTCTGCCATCCGCCTGTCGGCCTCAACCTCTACGTCGCCTCCGGCATCGCCAAGATGGGCATCACCGAGCTCACGGTCGCGGTGTGGCCGTGGCTGTTGACGATGCTGGGATTCCTGGTGGTGGTGACGTATTGGCCCGGGCTGTCGCTGTGGCTGCCGCGATTGCTGGGGATGTAGCGATGGGAGCTGCACGAAGCGACCTCCCCCTCCAGGGGAGAGTGAACCCGGCTGCGCTTCGCTCCATCAATGGCAAACGGCTGTGAGATGCGGTTAGATGGCTCTCACCAGATCAGGGGAGCCATCTTGATGACGGACATTTCGAACAGCGAGCCGAAGGACGCGACGCCGTCCGTCGTCGCGCAGCAAACAACGATGCTGAACGCGCTGCCGTTTTCCGACACGCGGGATTTCGACGACGCCGCGCGTGGCTTCCTCGGAACGATCGAGAACGCGACGATCACGAACCCGCAAGGGAGGACGGTCTGGAGCCTCGAGCCTTACGGCTTTCTGTCCACCGATCAGGCGCCGCCTACGGTCAATCCGAGCCTGTGGCGGCAGTCGCGTCTCAACATGCAGCACGGCCTGTTCGAGGTCGTGCCCGGTGTCTACCAGGTACGCGGGCTCGACATCGCCAACATGACGCTGATCGAGGGCGACAGCGGCGTCATCGTCGTCGACACTCTGACCTCGATCGAAGGCGCCCGCGCCGCGCTCGATCTTTACTTTAAGCATCGCGGCCTGAAGCCCGTTGCTGCCGTGATCTTCACCCACACCCACACCGATCATTGGGGCGGCGCGCGCGGCATGCTGGAGGACGACGCGCTCGCCACCGGCCGCGTGCCGATCATCGCTCCGAACCTGTTCATGGAGCACGCTGTCTCCGAGAATATCATCGCAGGCCCCGCGATGCTGCGCCGGGCGCAGTATCAGTTCGGGCCGCTGCTCGCCAAGGGGACGCGGGGGCAGGTCGATTGCGGGCTCGGCAAGTCGATGGCGGCAGGATCAGTTGCGCTGCTACGCCCGACCGATTTGATCATGGCGACCGGCGACAGGCGCGTCATCGACGGCGTCGAGTTCGAATTCCAGATGGCGCCGAACAGCGAAGCACCGGCGGAGATGCATTTCTTCATCCCGCGCTACAGGCTGTTGAACCTCGCCGAGAACTGCACTCATAATTTCCACAATCTGTTGCCGTTCCGCGGTGCCGACGTGCGCGACGCGCTGGCCTGGTCAAAATATCTGGGCGAGGCCTTGCAGCTCTGGGACGGCAAGGCGGAGGCGATGTGCGGCCAGCATCATTGGCCGGTGTGGGGAGCTGAGCGCATCGGCACGATGATCCGGCAGCAGCGCGACCTCTACAAATTTGCGCATGACCAGACCATCCGCCTGATGAATCACGGCCTCACCGCGGCCGAGATCGCCGAGACGATCCAGCTGCCCAAGAGCCTGGAAGGCGCCTGGCACGGCCGCGGCTATTACGGCCACATCCGGCACAATGTGAAGGCGATCTACCAGAAATATCTCGGCTGGTACGACGCCAACCCGGTCAATCTCGATCCGCTGCCGCCGGTGGAGTCAGGCAGGAAGTACGTCGAGTATATGGGCGGGGCGGATGCGATCCTCGCGCGGGCGCGTGCGGATTTCGATAAGGGGGAATTCCGCTTTGGCGCCCAAGTGCTCGGCCATCTCGTCTTCGCCGAGCCCGACCATGCGGCAGCGCGCGCGTTGCTCGCCGACACGCTGGAGCAGCTCGGCTACGCCGCCGAAAGCGCGACCTGGCGCAACGCCTATCTGTTCGGCGCGCAGGAATTGCGCCAGGGCATGCCGAAGGTGCCGGCGCGCCCCCCGATGCCACGGGAGACGCTGGCTGCGCTGCGCACCAGCCAGCTCTGGGACGTGCTCGGCATCCGCCTCAACGGTCCCAACGCCGAGGGCAAGCGCATCGTGCTGAACTGGAGTTTTTCCGATACCGGCGAGACCTTCGTGCTCAATCTGGAGAACTGCGCGCTGACCTATAGCGAGGGCGTGCAGGCAGAGGGCGCCGATGCCAGCTTCACGCTGGCGCGCGCAACGCTCGACGAGGTGATCGCCAAGCTGACGAGCTTTCCGGAGGCGGTGGCTGCGGGCAAGGTCAAGCTGTCGGGTAACCCGATGAAGCTCGCCGAGCTGATGGGCCTGATGGACGAGTTTCCGCGCATGTTCGAGATCGTGGAGCCGAAGCGGGCGGTGGTGAGGTAGGTGCTTTCGCAACAATACCAGTGTCGTCCCGGCGAAAGCCGGGACCCATAACCACAGGATTGCGTTTTTGCGCGAGCTGGCAACTCCGAGTCTTCGCAAAACTAATGCTGCGGAGTATGGGTCCCGGATCGGCGCGCGCTTAGGGCGCGCTTGTCCGGGACGACAGTTGTGATTGTGGCTAGCCTACTCCGCGCTGCTCACCAGCTTGATCCGCGGCGACTGTTCCTCGGCGAGGCTGCGATAGGCGGCGAGGTAATCCAGTGCCATTCGCCGCGCCGTGAAACGCGCCTCGAACTGCTTGCGGATCGCAGTGCGGTCAAGTTGCGGAAGGCGATTGACGACGCCGGCTGCACTCAGGACATCCTCGACGACGAAGCCGGTCAGCCCCTCGTCGATGATCTCCGGCACCGAGCCGCGGTTGAAGGCGACCACCGGCGTTCCGCAGGCCATGGCTTCGATCATCACAAGGCCGAACGGCTCCGGCCAGTCGATCGGCAGCAGAAGGCCGAGCGCGCCGCTCAAAAAGTCCGACTTCTCGTGATCGCTGATCTCGCCGATGAACTCCACCAGCGGATTGTTCTCGATCATCGGCCGGATCAGCTCGTCGTAGTAATCCTGGTCGGCACGATCGACCTTGGCCGCGATCTTCAGCGGAATGCCGCAATGGGTCGCGATCTTGATGGCGCGGTCGACGCCCTTCTCGGGCGCGATGCGGCCGAGCACGGCGAGATATTCCTGTTTCGCCGGCTTCGGCGTCAGCAAGTTCTCCGGAAGACCGTGATGAATCGTGGTCACCCAGTTCGCCTGCGGCACCGGCCGTCGCTGCGCATTGGAGATCGAAATGACGGGCATCTTCGAGAAGGTGTTGAACACCGGCTGATGCTCCGGCAGGTCGAGCCGGCCGTGCAGCGTGGTCAGGAATGGCGTCGGCTGGCGGTGGAACAACGACCACGGATAATAGTCGAGATGGAAGTGGAGGAAGTCGAACTCCTCGTCGTCACATTTTTGCCGCACACGCTCCAGCAGCACCATGTGCAGTGCATTGGGGTCACGTACGGAACCGTCGAGACGGAGCGCCTTGGGCCACAGCGCATCCAGCTTGGCTGATGTCTGCGAGTCGCCGCTGGCAAATAGCGTCACGTCGTGCCCGAGGGCCACCAGCTCTTCCGTCAACCAATGCACCACCCGCTCGGTGCCGCCATACAGCTTGGGTGGAACAGCCTCCGTCAACGGAGCAACCTGCGCGATGCGCATCTCACCATCTCCTTTGTGCGATCATGATCGTAGAAAGCCCCCGCTTGTCGGCACCGGCAATGCCAGCCAAGGGAACGTTCCCGCACTTGCGAAGTTCCTTCCTCCAAAGGTTACTTATTCGACACGTCCGGTGTTCGTCGCGATGCTGCCATCACATCTTCGCAGATCGTCCGCATCCGCATGTCGTGATGAGGTTGCCCGGGAACCGAGGCGAACTGGTCGATGTTCAGTCGATCAGTAACAAAATGAAGACCAGCAAACGGGGCGATAGCCATATGGATCATCTTTCTGGATACGCGCGCAGGCCATTTGCCTTTGTCTTGCGCTATCTTCGGATGCGAATGGCATCGCATCTGGTGATCCTGGCCGCGGTCGTTGCGGCGGTTGCCTGCTCCGTAGGCACCCAATACGGGGTCAAATCCCTTGTCGACGCCTTGTCTGCGGGTCCTTCGCAAGGCGGCGGCGTATGGCTGGCATTCATTTTACTCATGTCGCTGATCGCCGCTGACAACTTCCTGTGGCGGATCGCGAGCTGGACGGCGAGCTTCACCTTCGTTCGTGTCACGGGAGACTTACGACGTGACATATTTCGTCATCTGACCGGACACGCGCCGAGCTACTTTTCGGACCGGATGCCCGGCATGCTGACGAGCCGTATCACCGCGACGTCGAACGCGGTGTTCACGGTTGAGAACATGTTCGTCTGGAACGTTTTGCCGCCCTGCATTGCCACAATTGCGGCAATCGCCCTGATTGGAACCGTCAGTCCTTACATGGCGCTTGGCCTGATCGTGATTGCCGGCGGCATGGTGGTTGCGATGTTCCGCCTCGCCGCCGCGGGCAAGCCGCTGCATGACGATTTCGCCGACAAGGCCGCCGTCGTCGACGGCGAGATGATCGACGTCATCAGCAACATGCCCCTGGTGCGGGCATTCTGCGGTATCGGGCACGAGCACGAGCGGTTCGACGCGACCGTGAGCCGGGAACTGACCGCGCGAAGCCGCAGCCTGCGTTATCTGGAAAAGCTGCGGCTCCTGCATGCCGCTGTGACCGTGCTTCTGACGATCGCGCTGATGGCCTGGGCGGTCACGCTCTGGCAGCAGGGCGAGGCGACCACCGGCGACGTGGTGCTGGTCTGTACGCTCGGTATCTCCATCCTGAGCGCGACGCGCGACCTTGCGGTGGCGCTGGTCGACGTAACCCAGCACGTTGCGCGGCTGACCGAGGCGATCGCCACGCTGCTGGTGCCGCACGAATTGCGTGATCATCCCGAGGCGGAGCCCCTGGTCAAGAGCGGCGCCGCGATCGCGTACAATAACGTCACCTTCGGCTATCCCGGCGGCGAGAAGATCTTCGAGCGCTTCAGCCTGCGGCTCCAGCCCGGCCAGCGCGTCGGCCTGGTCGGCCAATCCGGCGGCGGCAAGTCCACACTGTTCACGCTGCTGCAGCGCTTCTACGATACCGACGAGGGCAGCATCACGATCGACGGCCAGGACATTTCGAAGGTCACGCAGCAGAGCCTGCGCGAGGCGATCTCCGTGGTGCCCCAGGACATTTCCCTGTTCCACCGTTCCATCCGCGAGAATATCCGCTATGGTCGGCCGAATGCGACCGATGACGAGGTGCTGCGCGCGGCGATCGCAGCACGCTGCGATTTCGTCGAGAGCCTGCCCGATGGCCTCGACACCATGGTCGGCGACCGCGGCGTCAAGATGTCCGGCGGCCAGCGCCAGCGCATCGCGATCGCGCGCGCCTTCCTGAAGGATGCGCCGATCCTGCTGCTGGACGAGGCGACCGCCGCGCTCGACAGCGAGTCCGAGGAAGCGATCCGCGAGGCACTGTCGCGCCTTATGCGCGGCCGGACCGTCATCGCGATCGCGCACCGGTTGGCGACGCTGCGCAATTTCGACCGCGTGGTGGTGCTGAAGCATGGTAAGATCATCGAGGACGGCTCGCCGGAGCGTCTGATGCAGGGCCACGGGCCATATCGTGAGCTGGTCACGCGGGAAATGAGCCGGCTCGCGCAAGCCGCCGCGTAAACCCACAGTCGCGTTCTCGAGTCGGTTGCGTTTCGAAACAAGCGCAGGGGAGCAGCTCATGTCGGCCGAAGCCGTAGCCCAATTCGTCTCCGTGACGCGCACCTCCGAACAGGTTGCGGAACAGCCTTTCTACATTCCCATGACCGGGCCGTCGGCCCGGCCGCGGCGGTCCCTAAAGCACGACGACACCTTCATCGTGCTCGACAGCCATGGCGACATCGGCGCCTCCGCCGGCGGGCCGGACGGTCTGTTTCACTACGACACCCGCTATCTGGCGCGGCTGGAGCTCGTGCTCGACGACCTCCAGCCGCTGCTGCTCGGCTCCAATCTGCGCGACGATAATTCGTCGCTCACCGTCGATCTCACCAATCCCGACATCTACCGTCAGGGCCGCCTCGTCTTCCAGAAGGACCTGCTGCACATCGTGCGCACGATCTTCCTGTGGCGCGGCACGGCCTATCAGCGCATCGGCGTGCAGAACCACGGCGACGGGCGGGCCAGTTTCGAGCTAACGTTGCTGTTCGACAACGATTTTGCCGATCTGTTCGAGGTCCGCGGCGAGCGCCGCCCGCGCCGCGGGACCGGCACGAGCAAATTGCTCGGGCCGACCGACGTCCTGTTCGAATATCGCGGCCTCGACGACACCGAGCGCACCACGGGCCTGCATTTCGACCCGCGTCCGACGCGGCTGTCGGTGAATGCCGCGACCTGGCAGATCGAGCTGGACCCGCATGAATCCAAATCGCTGTTCGTCGCCGTATCCTGCAACCGGCCGGTCGCGGAGAAGCCCGCACGCTTCTTCAGGGGCCTGCTCGCCCATCGGCGCGAGATGCGCCGGTCCACGATGGGCGCCGCCAGCATCGAGACCTCGAACAACATCTTCAACGAGGTGCTGTGCCAGGCCATGGCCGACCTCAACATGCTGATGACGGAGACGCCGCAGGGGCGTTATCCCTATGCCGGCATTCCCTGGTACTCGACGACGTTCGGCCGAGATGGCCTGATCACCGCGCTCCAGATGCTGTGGGTCGATCCGCGTGTCGCCAAGGGCGTGTTGCGCCGGCTCGCGCATTTCCAGGCCAAGGCGACCGATCCGCTCGCCGATGCCGCGCCCGGCAAGATCCTGCATGAGATGCGCGGCGGCGAGATGGCGGCGCTGCGCGAGGTGCCGTTCGCGCAATATTATGGCAGCGTCGATTCGACCGCGCTGTTCGTGCTGCTCGCCGGGAGCTATTTCGAGCGGACCGGGGACGAGAAGACCTTGATCGAGCTATGGCCGGCGATCGAGGCGGGGCTGGCCTGGATCGACGGTCCCGGCGATCCGGACCAGGACGGCTTCGTCGAATACCAGCGCGCGACCGAGAAGGGGCTCGTCAACCAGGGCTGGAAGGACTCGTACGATGCGATCTTCCATGCCGACGGCCAGCTTGCGGAAGGCAATATCGCGCTCGCCGAAGTCCAGGGCTACGTCTACGCAGCCAAGCTGCTCGCTGCGCGTTGCGCGCTGAGGCTCGGCAAGCCGGACCGTGCGCGTAAGCTCGAGGCCGAAGCCAGGACGCTGGCTGAGCGCTTCGAGAAGGCGTTCTGGTGCGAGGAGCTCGGCAGCTACGCTCCCGCCCTCGACGGCAAGAAGCGGCCCTGCAAGGTGCGGACCTCGAACGCCGGCCAGGTGCTGTTCAGCGGCATGATCCGCGAGGACCGTGCCCGCCTCGTCGCCGCCGATTTGATGCGGCCGCATTTCTTCTCGGGTTGGGGCATTCGTACGGTTGCTGTCGGTGAAGTGCGCTACAACCCGATGTCCTATCATGACGGGTCGATCTGGCCGCACGACAACGCGCTGATCGCGCTCGGGCTCGCGCGCTACGGCCTCAAGCATTCGGTCGCGCATGTCTTCAAGGGGCTGTTCGACGCCGCCACCTATATGGACCTGCGCCGGTTGCCCGAATTGTTCTGCGGCTTCCGGCGCGAGAAGCGCCGCGGCCCGACGCTCTATCCGGTCGCCTGCGCGCCGCAGGCCTGGGCCAGCGCGACGCCGTTCACGCTGCTGGAGGCGGCGCTCGGCATCGAGTTCGACGTGGCGCGCAGCGAGATTCGCCTGCGCAACCCGCATCTGCCGGCGTTCCTCAACGAGGTGATCCTGCGCGATCTCAGGCTCGGCGAATCCAGTGTCGATCTTCGTGTCAGCCGACACGGCGACGACGTGGCGCTGGAAGTCTTGCGCACGCGCGGCCAGATCCAGGTGTCGATCGTGCTGGCGCGCTAGCGGCGCGCAGGGAGAGTGTCATGCGTGCGATCGGAGCGTTGATCCTTGGCATAGCCATCGTCGCGGGCCTGGCGGTGGCCACGTCGCGCGCCGCAGAGGAGCCGCCTGCAGGGCAGAGCGAGGCGAAAGCGCCGACGGCAGCGTCGCCGACCTCGGCCGTCCCGGTCACGCCGAAGGACGCCGCGCCGCCGCCGTCGGTGACCATCATCGGCGCGAGCGAGGCCCATGGCGTGCTCGGCCGCGACGTGCGTAGCGCCGCGGATGAGGACATGGGTCGCATCGTCGACGTCATCGTCGACCGCGGCGGCCATGTCCGCGCCGCGGCCATCGATTTCGGCGGATTTCTGGGCGTCGGCAGCCGCAAGATCGTGGTGGATTGGAACGCATTGCGCTTCGGCAAGATTGCCAACAAGAAGGACAGCATCACGCTGGAACTGACCAAGGCGCAGGTCGCGGCCGCGCCGGAATACAAGGAAGACACGCCGATCGTCGTGCTCGGCGCGTCCGGCAGCCTTCAACCGCTGCAAGCGATCCAGTGAGGTGCCGGGAGGGCTGACCGCCTGTGCTGTTGTCGAGGAAGCCGAACCATGCGGATCGTGACGGCCGCGCCGAGCAGGACAACGTCACCGCGCCATCGGCCGCGGGCATTCCTGCGCCGTCGCGGCAGAGCCTGCGTGGCCTCGACTGGTTCATCTTCTTCCTCGCCGACGTGCAGACCGGATTCGGTCCCTTCATCGCAGTCTATCTGACGACCCAGAAATGGACCCAGGTCGAGATCGGCCTCGTGCTGTCGATCGGCGGTATCGTCGCGTTGATCGGGCAGATGCCGGGCGGGGCGATCATCGATGCCGCCAAATCGGAGCGACTGGTCGCCGCCCTTGCGATCGCCACCATCGGCGCTTGCGCGCTGGCCTATGCCGCGATGCCGATCTTTCCGGTGGTGGTGGCCGCGGCCACCCTGCATGCGGCGGCGAGCTGCGTGCTGGGGCCGGCGATTGCGGCGATCAGCCTTGGCCTCGTCGGCCCGCTCGCGATCGGCGAGCGGCTCGGCCGCAACGCGCGCTTTGCCTCGCTCGGCAACGGCGTAGCGGCGGCGGTGATGGGCACCGCGGGCTATCTGCTGTCGAGCCGTTCGGTCTTCCTGGTCACATTCCTGCTCGCGATTCCGACCCTGATCGCCCTTTCGCGCATCCGCGAGCACGAGGTCGACATTGCGCGCTGCCACGGCGAGATGCCGCGCGAAGCGGCGGACCGTGGCGACACCAATATTTGGCACCTGATCCGGCAGCGGCCGCTCATCGTCTTCGCCCTCAGCGTGCTGTTGTTGCAGCTGGCGAATGCCGCGATGATGCCGCTGATGGCGAGCGCTGTGACGGCGCGGTCCGCCCAATGGGCGACGGTGCTCGTCGCCTTTTGCATCGTCGTTCCGCAAGCGATCGTGGCGCTGCTGTCGCCGACGGTCGGGCGCAAGGCGCAAGCGTGGGGCCGGCGGCCGTTGCTCCTGATCGGATTCGGCGCGCTGACGATTCGCGGCCTGCTGTTTGCGACCGTGCGTGATCCGTATCTGCTGGTCGCAGTGCAGGTGTTCGACGGCCTCACTGCGGCGGTGTTCGCGGTGATGATTCCGCTGATCGTGGCCGATGTCGCCTTCGGCAGCGGCCATTTCAACCTGGCGCAGGGCATCGTCGGCACTGCGATCGGCATCGGCGCGTCCTTAAGCACTGCGCTCGGAGGCTATGTCAGCGACAAGTTCGGCAATGCGACCGCCTTCATCGGGCTGTCCGGCGTTGCCGCGACCGGGCTCTTGCTGATTCTGTTCGTGATGCCGGAGACGCGGCGCACGGCATGATTCGAGGCCCAAAGAAAATGGCCGGCCGAAACGCGTTCGGCCGGCCAAGTGGGTAGGGAGGAGGAAGATCAGGCGTCGAGATGTTGCAGGCGCTGGCGGTTGCGCAGCACGATCTGGCGGGCGCCGGAGAAGCCCAGAATCCCCTGGGCGTGAAGCTGCGACAGCGCGCGCGACACGGTTTCGAGGGTGAGGCCGAGATAGTCGCCGATGTCGCGGCGGCACATCGGCAGCGCCATCATGCCGGCAACGGCGAGGCGGCGGTCCATTTCGAGCAGGAAGGTCGCAACGCGCTCCATCGCGGTCTTGCGGCCCAGCAGCAGCATGTGATCCTCGGCATGGCGCAGCTCCGAGGCGGTCATGGCCCAGAGCTTGCGGGCGACCTGGACGTCGGTGCCGGCGGCCTTCTCGAGGCTGGCGCGCTTCACGAGGCGCACGGTGGTGTCGATGATGGCTTCGGCAGCAAGGCGGTGAGCCGGACCGGATTCGAGGCCGAACACGTCGCCGGGAAGATGGAAGGCGCCGATCTGGCGGCGGCCGTCGGACAGGAGCTTGTAGCTGCTCACTGCGCCGGACACGACCTGGTAGACATATTCGGCCGGCTCGTCCTCGCCATAGATCTCCTCGTCCTTGCGGTAGGAGAACTCGGTGGCGACGAGGCCGACATGGCCGGTGATGGCGCCGAACTGGTCGGTAACGGGATGGCCTGGGGCGATCTTGCCAACAATCTGGGTGTTGATCGCCTGGGTGTTGAGGGTCTGGGTGAGCATCTGCGCCATCTCCGTTGTGATGACGCTTTGGTACGCGGTATCGGGGGCTTCGAAAATTTCGAGCGATATCTTAAGGGGGTCTACCTACGTAGAATCCCGTAGGTCACGCGCGGGGGCGGTCCTGAATGGCCCGGCGGATGCGCTTGATCAGGTTTTCGTCGAGAAGCGGCTTCAAAACCACGTCTTTGACGCCCGCCGCGGCCGCCCGGGTCGAGATGTTCTCGTCCGGATAGCCGGTGATCAGGATCACGGGGGCGCCGCGGTCGGCCTCGCGCAGGCGGCCCGCCAACTCGATGCCGTTGATGTCGGGCATCTTGTAGTCGATCACGTAGCAGTCCGCCCCGCGCGCGCCGCCGGCGTTGAGCAGCGCGGTGCCGCTCCTGAAGGTCCGCACGGCAAAGCCGTCGGTTTCCAGCAGGAACCGCAGAGAGCCCAGGACGGCGGCATCATCATCGACCACGTAGACGGTGGGGAGCGCTGAGGACGACGGCCGCTCATGATGTGAACCGACCTCGATCATGCTGCTTGGCTAGCACGGCGCCGGGAAGGGGCCTTGACTTGCCTCAATCCCGTTTGCCCCTATCCGACTTGCCTCAATCGTTGAGCATGCCGGCGCGCATTGCGAGGCGGACCAGCTCCGACAGGCTGTTGGCCTGCATCTTGGTCATGACGTTGGCGCGGTAGACCTCGATGGTGCGCGGGCTGATGTCGTATTCGCGGGCGATCAGCTTGTTGGACAGGCCCGCGATCAGCCCCTCCATGACTTGGCGCTCCCGGGGACTCAAGGAGGCGACGCGGGCGGCGATGTCCTGCGTGACGGCCTCGCTCCTGGCGGCGGGCTCGGCCTGGCGGATCGCCGATTCGATCATCGTGGTGAGGCGGTCGTCCTCGAACGGCTTTTCCAGGAAGTCGACCGCCCCCAGCTTCATCGCCTCGACTGCGAGCGGCACGTCGCCATGACCGGTCATGATCAGGATCGGAAACGGGCTTTGCTGCGCCTTCATCCGCTTGAGCAGCTCGATCCCGTCGAGTCCCGGCATGCGCACGTCGGAGACGACGCAGCCGAAGGCGAGGCCGGGCAGGGCGTCGATGAAGCTCTGCGCACTGTCGAACAGCGTGACGCCGAAGCCGGCGGAATCCAGCAGGAAGTTCAGCGAATCCCGCATCGCCGCATCGTCGTCGATGACGTAGACATGTCCCTTGGTCGTCATGAATCGGTTCTCGTCAGTCAGTTCTCGGCGGTCGCCGGCAAGGTGAAGCGGAATGTCGCGCCGCCCGATGCATTGCTCTCGGCCCACATACGGCCGCCGTGAGCCTCGATGATCGAGCGGCTGATGGACAGTCCCACGCCCATGCCGGTTTCCTTGGTGGTGAAGAAGGTTTGAAACAGGTTTGGAATGACGTCGCCCTGGAAGCCGGAGCCGGTGTCGGAGACCTCCACCTCGATCATGTCGTCGGCGACGCGGGTGTTGGCGACGACGAGCTCGCGGCGCGGCGACTGCGCCATCGCCTCCAGCGCGTTGCGGAACAGATTGACCAGCACCTGCTGGATCTGCACCCGGTCGGCGAGGACGAGATCGGCGTCGGGATCGAGGCTGAAGCGGAGCTGTACGTTCTGCTCGCGCGCGCCGGCAAGCCCGAGCGCGCCGGCCTCCTCGATCAGCTTGGACAGGCTCTCGACCCGCTTCTCCGACTCGCCGCGCGAGACGAAGTCGCGCAGGCGCCGGATGATCTGGCCGGCGCGCAAGGCCTGCTCCGCCGCGCGATCCAGCGCGCTTTCGATCTTCGGCGTGTTCGCGTCGGTGCTGCCGGCGAGCAGCCGCCGCGATCCCTTCATGTAGTTGCTGATCGCGGCCAGTGGCTGATTGAGCTCGTGGGCGAGCGCGGAGGCCATTTCGCCCATCGCAGTCAGTCGCGAGACGTGGACGAGCTCGGATTGCAATTCCTGGAGCCGGGCCTGGGTCTGCTGGTGCTCGGTGAGGTCGCGGACGAATCCGGTGAAATAGGGCTCGCCGGCGGATTCCATCTCTCCGATCGACAGGTGCATCGGAAATGTCGTGCCGTCGCGGCGCTTGCCGGTCACGATGCGGCCGATGCCGATGATGTGCGGATCGTTCGTGGAGCGGTAGCGGGCGATGTAGCCGTCGTGGCGGGTGCGATCAGGCTCCGGCATCAGAATGCTGACGTTCTGACCGATCGCCTCGTGCTCGGACCAGCCGAACAGGCGCTCCGCAGCCGTGCTGAACAGCTGCATGATGCCGTGGCCGTCGATGACGATCATGGCGTCGGGAATAGTATGAAGAATCGAGCGGAGGTGGGTCTCGCGCGTGCGCAGCGCCTCCTCCACCTGCTTTTCCTCGTCGATGTCGAGAAAGATGCCGCTGAGATGACGCGCCGTGCCGGCTTCGTCCCGAATGAGTCCGGCTCGGGCGCGAATCCATTGCCCGTTGCCTGAGGGGTGCGCGACCTTGAAAGACACGTCAAAGCTGCCGCCACGCTCGGAAACGCGCTTGATTGCGCTCTCGACCCGCTCCCTATCGGTCGGTTGAAGCCGCGACAGGAAGAGATCGTAGCTCGCCGGCTGACCCGGTTCGGCGCCGAGCAGAGCCCTGGCGGTATCGGACCAGTCCAATTCCCGTGTCGCGAGGTCGAGGTCCCAGGTGCCGACGCCGAACCCCTCGATCCGAACGCGAAATCGTTCGCCCCGACCGTCGTCCTGCGAGTGCGTTACGCGGGTCGGCGACAAATGATGCTCCTCATCCTGATGCGGCGGCTCCGGACGCGGTTACCGCTCCCCTAATGTCGCCTAAGGCCGGGCCGGAGGCAAGTTCTGTCGGTTTGCCGATTGACGGCAAGTCGAGCGCCGGCGCCCTCCTTGATCTATCTCATCCCGATGTGCGGAGGCAGGCGTAAATTTCACCAAAGTCTTTGCACTGGAGAATTCCGATGACATACGCGACGGTGATGGTCAGCCTGGCGCTCGACCAGTCCAACGAAGCGCGTCTTCAGGTCGCGGGCGAGCTCGCCGAACGATTCGAGGCTGATATCGTCGGGGTCGCCGCGGCCCAGTTCGCGCCGCCGCTCTATTTCACCGACGGCGCCGAGGCGCAAGCGCTGATCGACGAGGGCGAAGCTTCGGTCAAGCGGCGGCTGGCTGGCCTCGAGGCGCAGTTCCGCGCCGCCACCAGGAATCGCGGCGGATATGCGGAGTGGCGCAGCGCCATGGACTTTCCGGCGCGATTCGTCCTGGCGCAGGCGCGCTGCGCCGACATCGTGGTCAGCGGCGGGCAGAGCCCGGCCTTCTCCGATGCGTTCGCGCTCGCGAGCCCCAAGGACCTGGTGATGCAGGCCGGCCGTCCGCTTCTCGTCGTCCCCGATCGGGTCAATTGGCTCGATCTGCGGAATGTGCTGGTGGCGTGGAAGGACACGCCGGAGGCCCGGCGGGCCGTGTCCGACGCGCTGCCGATGCTGCGCAAGGCGAGGGACGTCACCATCACCACAATTCCGGAGCGCGACGACGACCGTTCGGTCGTGATGGCCGGCGTCACCGACGTTGCGGCCTGGCTCGCCCGCCACGGCGTCACCGCGACCGCGCGCATCTACGAAGGCGCCCGGAACGAAACCGCCGCCGCGCAATTGGAGAAAGTCGCCGGCGACGTCGATGCCGGCCTGATCGTTGCGGGCGCCTATGGTCATTCGAGATTTCGTGAACTGATCCTGGGAGGCGTCACCCAATATCTGGTCACGCAGACCGCCCGCAGCGTGCTGCTGTCGCACTGACGGCCGGCCAGAATCGAATCGAGGAGGACGCGCCGTGTACAGATTTCTTGAACAAACCGTCGACTGCTACATGACGCGCAACGTCAAGGCGGTGCAGCGCGACCGTGACCTGCTCGAGCTCAGCGAGATGTTCGAGACCGATGATTTCAACTCCTATCCGGTCGAGGACGACGGGCAGGTGGTCGGCATCGTCACCAAATTCGACATTCTGAAGTGCTTCGCCTTCACGCCGAGCCAGATGCTGCCCCGCTATCACGACCTGATGAGCCGCAAGATCGGCGACGTCATGACGCCCGAGTTCATCTATGTCAGCCCCGACACGCGGCTGACGCGCGTGCTCCAGATCATGGTGGAGCACCGCATCAGGAGCATCATCGTGCTCGACGGTGCGCAGAAGCTGGTCGGAATCATCGCCCGCGAGGATGTCATCGCGGCGCTGAAGGCGACCGCGCGCGACTGACGGACTATCCCTGATCGATTTCATTGTCGCCTCCGTGATTATACGGAGGCTATTCCCGTTTGCGCGTCACGCCGGGCCGGCCTGCTCGCGGGTCGAGATTTCAAGGGAACCGATTTCAAGGGAACCAAAGGGATCATCGCCGGCTACGGAGAACTTAAATGCCTGTCTTGATTTCAATCAATTCCGAGTGAGGGTGAATGTGGTTTCTGGCGCTGTGTTCTTTCAGAGAGAATCCGCATGAGCCAGCCCTCCATTTCCAAATCCATGACCATCGGTGAAAGCGGCTTGGCTGTCGTGTTCGCAGTCACCGCCTTCCTCTGCGTGATCGCCTCGGCCAAGGCGCTGGATGCGCCGTTCGCCTTCCATGCCGCGCTCAGTGCGGCGGCGAGCCTTGCCGCAGTGTTCGTCATCGTCAACCGCTACCTCGATCGGCCGGCTACGCTGCCGCCGGCGGAGATCAACGGCCGCCCCAACTACAACATGGGGCCGATCAAGTTCACCGCCTTCATGGCGATGTTCTGGGGCATCGCGGGCTTCCTCGTCGGCCTCATCATCGCCTCTCAGCTGGCCTGGCCCGCGCTGAATTTCGATCTGCCCTGGACCAGCTTCGGCCGGCTGCGGCCGCTGCACACCTCCGCCGTGATCTTCGCCTTCGGCGGCAATGTGCTGATCGGCACATCGTTCTACGTGGTGCAGAAGTCCTGCCGCGCGCGCCTCGCCGGCGACCTCGCGCCCTGGTTCGTCGTGGTGGGCTACAATTTCTTCATTCTCGTCGCCGGCACCGGCTATCTGCTCGGCGTCACCCAGTCGAAGGAATATGCCGAGCCGGAATGGTATGCCGATTTGTGGCTGACGATCGTCTGGGTGACCTATCTGCTCGTCTTCCTCGGCACGGTCATCAAGCGCAAGGAACCGCACATCTTCGTCGCGAACTGGTTCTATCTCGCCTTCATCGTGACGATCGCGGTGCTGCATCTCGGCAACAACCCGGCGCTTCCCGTCTCGGTGTTCGGCTCGAAGTCCTACGTCGCCTGGGGCGGCATCCAGGACGCCATGTTCCAGTGGTGGTACGGCCACAACGCGGTCGGCTTCTTCCTGACCGCCGGCTTCCTCGCCATCATGTACTACTTCATCCCGAAACGCGCCGAACGGCCGATCTATTCCTACCGGCTGTCGATCATCCACTTCTGGGCACTGATCTTCCTCTACATCTGGGCAGGTCCCCACCATCTGCACTACACGGCGCTGCCCGACTGGACGCAGACGCTCGGCATGACCTTCTCGATCATGCTGTGGATGCCCTCCTGGGGTGGCATGATCAACGGCCTGATGACGCTGTCGGGTGCCTGGGACAAGCTGCGCACCGATCCCGTGCTGCGCATGCTCGTCGTCTCCGTCGCCTTCTACGGCATGTCGACCTTCGAAGGTCCGATGATGTCGATCAAGGTGGTCAACTCGCTCAGCCACTACACCGACTGGACCATCGGCCACGTGCACTCCGGCGCGCTCGGCTGGGTCGGCTTCGTGTCCTTCGGCGCGCTCTACTGCCTGGTGCCGTGGGCCTGGAATCGCAAGGGGCTCTACAGCCTGAAGCTCGTCAACTGGCACTTCTGGGTCGCGACCCTCGGCATCGTCCTCTACATCTCGGCGATGTGGGTGTCCGGCATCCTCCAGGGTCTGATGTGGCGCGCCTACACTTCGCTCGGCTTCCTCGAATATTCCTTCATCGAGACCGTCGAGGCGATGCATCCCTTCTATATCATCCGCGCCGCCGGCGGCGGGCTGTTCCTGATCGGCTCGTTGATCATGGCCTATAACCTCTGGATGACCGTTCGCGTCGGCGAGGCGGAAGTCCAGATGCCCGTCGCTCTTCAGCCGGCGGAATGAGGAGCTCCACCATGTCGTTCTGGACACGCCACCAAATCTTCGAAAAGAACTCGATCATCCTGATCGTCGGCATCCTGCTGGTGATCGCGATCGGCGGTCTCGTCGAGATCACCCCGCTGTTCTACCTCAAGAGCACGATCGAGAAGGTCGACGGGGTCAGGCCCTACACGCCGCTGGAGCTGGCGGGCCGCAACGTCTACGTTCGCGAGGGCTGCTATCTCTGTCACTCGCAGATGGTCCGCCCGCTGCGCGACGAGGTCGAGCGCTACGGCCACTTCTCGCTCGCCGCCGAGAGCATGTACGACCATCCGTTCCAGTGGGGCTCGAAGCGCACCGGTCCAGACCTTGCCCGAGTTGGCGCAAAGTATTCCGACGACTGGCACGTCACCCATCTGACCAACCCGCGCGCGATAGTGCCGCAGTCGGTGATGCCGGGCTATCCGTTCCTCAGCCAGACCGAGGTCGACCCGGACACGATCGCCGACCACATGCGCACGCTGAAGGCCGTCGGCACGCCGTACACGGACGACCAGATCGCCAACGCGGGCGCCGACATGAAGGCCCAGGCCGACCCGGACAATTCCGGCGGCGACGCCTTCAACAAGCGCTACGCCAAAGCCGTCGTGCGCAATTTCGACGGCAAGGCCGGCACGCCGACCGAGATGGACGCGCTGGTTGCGTACCTGCAGATGCTCGGCACGCTGGTCGACTTCAAGATCTACAACGAGAAAGCCAATCTTCGCTGAGAAGGCATGAACGATGAAAGCTATCCTGTCAGTCCATAATCTAGCGTCCGAGCTCGTGACGACGATCTGGACCCCGGTGTTCGTCGCGATCTTTCTCGCGATCATCGCCTACGCATTTTGGCCCCGTAACAAGGCTGTCTTCGACGAAGCAGCGCACCTGCCGTTGCGGGAGGAGTGAGAGACCATGACCGATCATCATAGCGACATCGATTCCGTCTCCGGCAAGTCCACGACCGGACACGAGTGGGACGGTATCAAGGAGCTCAACACACCGCTGCCGCGCTGGTGGGTGATCTCGTTCTACCTCACCATCATCTGGTCGATCGGCTACTGGATCGTCTATCCGGCCTGGCCGCTGATCCAAAGCAATACTACGGGCATGTTCGGCTACTCCTCGCGCGCCGACGTCGCGGTCGAGCTCGCCAACCTCGAGAAGATCCGCGGTGACAAGATGGCGGCGCTGGGCGCAGCCTCGCTCGCCGACATCGAGAAGGATCCGGCCTTGCTGGCGCTCGCCCGCGCCAAGGGCAAGACCGTGTTCGGCGACAATTGCGCGCCCTGCCACGGCTCCGGCGCCGCCGGCGCCAAGGGCTATCCGAACCTGAACGACGACGACTGGCTGTGGGGCGGCACGCTCGACCAGATCATGCAGACCATCCAGTTCGGCGCGCGCTCCGGTCATGCCAAGACCCATGAGGGCCAGATGCTCGCCTTCGGCAAGGACGGTGTGCTGAAGTCCGACGAGATCGTCACGGTCGCCAACTACGTGCGGTCGCTGGCGGGCCTTTCGACCCGTAACGGCTTCGATGCCGCCAAGGGCGAGAAGATCTTTGCGGAGAATTGCGTCGCCTGCCACGGCGACGGCGGCAAGGGCAACCAGGAGATGGGGGCCCCGAACCTGACCGACAAGATCTGGCTCTACGGCTCCGACGAGGCGGCCCTGATCGAGACCATCGGCCAGGGCCGTGCCGGCGTCATGCCGGCCTGGGAAGGGCGGCTCGATCCCGCCACCATCAAGGCAATGGCGGTCTACGTTCATTCGCTGGGCGGTGGAAAATAGCAGATCTCGCTGCAGACGGGGGTGAACAAAAGTGCCCCCGTTTGAGCTGGATCAACTGACGCGGCGGTGTCGGGTCTAGGTTCAATCGCACCTTTACGAGAAGCTCCAGGCGATGAACAAGACCGTGAACCCCAAAGACCTCACATTGGATGATGACAACGGGCCGCTCTACGCAGCTCACAAGAAGGTCTATCCCCAGAGCGTCTCCGGCACGTTCCGCCGGATCAAATGGAGCCTGATGGCGATCTGCCTCGGCGTCTATTATTTCCTGCCGTTCGTGCGCTGGAACCGCGGCCTCGGCGCCCCCAGCCAGGCGGTGCTGATCGATCTTCCCAACAGCCGCTTCTACTTCTTCTTCATCGAGCTGTGGCCGCAGGAGGTCTACTACTTCACCGGCCTGTTGATCGTGGCCGCGGTGGCGCTATTCCTGATGAACTCGGTCGGCGGCCGCATCTGGTGCGGCTATCTCTGTCCGCAGACGGTGTGGACCGACCTGTTCTATGCCGTCGAGCGTCTGATCGAAGGTGACCGGCGCGAGCGGATGAAGAAGGACAAATCGTCCGACCCGCTGAAGCTCGAGCGGATCTCCGAGATCGTGCTCAAGCATTCGATCTGGCTCATGATCGCCTGGTGGACCGGTGGCGCCTGGGTGCTCTACTTCAACGACGCACCGACCCTGGTGAAGGAGCTCGTCACCTTCCAGGGGCCGATGATCGCCTATATCTGGATCGGCATTCTCACGGCCTCGACCTATCTGCTCGCCGGCTACATGCGCGAGCAGGTCTGCACCTATATGTGCCCGTGGCCGCGCATCCAGGCCGCGCTCACCGACGAATGGGCGCTGAACGTCACCTACCGCTACGACCGCGGCGAGAAGCGCACCTCCGTCAAGAAGGCCGCCGAGCTGCGCGCGCTCGGCGAGCAGGTTGGCGATTGCGTCGATTGCTACCAGTGCGTCGCGGTTTGCCCGACCGGAATCGACATTCGCAACGGACCGCAGATGGAATGCATCCAGTGCGGCCTTTGCATCGACGCCTGCGACAACGTGATGACGAAGATCGGCCGGCCGAAGCGCTTGATCGGCTACGACAACGACATCAACATCCATCGACGCCAGGAGGGCAAGGCGCCGATCTACCGGATCGTCCGGGCACGCACCATCGTCTACAGCGCGATCATCGCGGCGATCGGCGGCTTCATGGTCTATACGCTCGCGACCCGCAGCCTGCTCGACGTCAACGTGCTGCATGACCGCAATCCGGTCGCGGTCAAGCTCAGCGACGGCTCGATCCGCAACGCCTATACGGTGCGGCTGCTGAACAAGAGCGGCTACGACCGCGCCATCGCCATCGACGTGGAGGGGCCAGCCAATCCCACGATGCACGTCGTCGGCGTCGATTCGGTGACGCCGGATCGGCCGATCATCGTGATCCCGCGCGACTCCACCAGCGAGCTGCGGTTGCTCGTCACCGCGCCGGCCGAAAACAATCCGGAGAAGTCGATTCCGGTCCGCTTCCACGTCATGGATATCGGACTGGGTGTCGCCGCGAGCGCCACCGACAATTTCGTCGCGCCGTAAATCCAGGAGACCGTCATGTCATCCAAGCCGCTGACCGGAACCAAGGTCTTCCTGATGCTGGTCGCCTTCTTCGGCCTCGTGATCGGCGTCAACGTCACGATGATGAAGCTGGCGATCGCGACGCTGCCCGGCACCGAGGTCGACAGCCCCTATGCCGCGGGCCTGACCTACGACCGCGAGATTTCGGCGGCGCAGGACCAGGCCGCGCGCAAATGGAAGGTCAACGCCCATATCGAACGCCGCAACGACGGCGGCGCGGTGGTTCAGGTCGAGGCGCGCGATGCCGGCGGCCAGCCGATCGCCGGACTGAAATTCGGCGGCCGGCTGGAGCGGCCGACTGACAAGCGCGCCGATCTCGCCGTCGAGCTCACCGAAGCCGGCATCGGCCTCTATCGCGGCGATGCCGCGTCCGTCGCGCCGGGCCAGTGGGACCTGGTGATCGAGGGCGAGGCGCGGGGAACGCGCGTGTTCCTGTCGCGCAACCGCGTGATCCTGAACTGAAGGACTTCGACATGCACGTCACGCAGGATTTCTCGCACTACGTCCGGACCGCGGGCGAGGGCGTCCAGCATATCGATCTCGCGGTCGAAGGCGTTCACTGCGCCGGCTGCATGGCCAAGATCGAACGCGGCCTGTCCACCATCCCCGACGTCACGCTGGCGCGCGTCAACCTCACCGATCGCCGCGTCGCGCTGGAATGGAAGGCGGGTACGCTCGACCCCGGCCGTTTCATCGATCGCCTCGAGGAGCTCGGCTACAAGGCCTATCCGTTCGAGACCGAGAGCGCGGAGGTGGCGGAGGTCGCCGAATCGCGCTTCCTGCTGCGCTGCCTCGGTGTCGCGGCGTTCGCCACGATGAACGTGATGATGCTGTCGATCCCGGTGTGGTCGGGCAACGTCTCGGACATGCTGCCCGAGCAGCGCGACTTCTTCCACTGGCTGTCGGCGCTGATCGCATTGCCGGCGGCGGCTTATGCCGGCCAGCCGTTCTTCCGCTCGGCCTGGCGTGCGCTGTCGGCGAAGACGACCAACATGGACGTGCCGATCTCGATCGGCGTGATCCTGGCGCTCGGCATGTCCGTGGTCGAGACCTTCCACCACGCCGAACACGCCTATTTCGACGCAGCGATCATGCTGTTGACCTTCCTGCTCGTCGGCCGCTTCCTCGACCAGAACATGCGGCGGCGCACCCGCGCAGTCGCCGGCAATCTCGCCGCGCTGAAGGCGGAGACGGCGGCCAAGTTCATCGGTCCCGACGAGATATCGCAGGTGCCGGTGGCCGCGATTAATCCCGGCGACATCGTGCTGCTCCGGCCCGGCGAGCGTTGCGCGGTCGATGGCACCGTGATCGAGGGCCGTTCCGAGATCGACCAGAGCCTGATCACCGGCGAGACGCTCTACGTCACGGCCGAGCAGGGCACGCCGGTCTATGCGGGCTCCATGAACATCTCCGGCACGCTGCGGGTGCGGGTTTCGGCCGCGTCCGAGGCGACGCTGCTCGCCGAGATCACGCGGCTGCTCGATAACGCGCTCCAGGCGCGCTCGCGCTATATGCGCCTCGCCGACCGCGCCTCGCGGCTGTATGCGCCGGTGGTGCATGCGACCGCGTTCATCACCATCCTCGGTTGGGTCATTGCCGGCGCGTCCTGGCATGATGCGATCGTGACGGGCGTCGCCGTGCTGATCATCACCTGTCCCTGCGCGCTGGGGCTTGCCATTCCGACCGTGCAGACCATCGCCTCCGGCGCAATGTTCAAGTCCGGCGTGCTGCTGAATTCCGGCGACGCGATCGAGCGGCTGGCCGAAGCCGACCATGTCATCTTCGACAAGACCGGCACGCTGACGCTGCCCGATCTCGAAGTGATGAATGCCGCCAACATCCCCGCCGACATCTTCGAGCTCGCCGGCCGGCTCGCGCTGTCGAGCCATCATCCGGTGGCCGCCGCCGTGGCGCAGGCCGCCGCCGCCAAATCGCCTGTTGTCGGTGCGGTCGAAGAGGCCGGGCAGGGCGTCCGTGCGACCGTGGACGGCGTCGAGCTTCGCCTTGGCCGACCCTCCTTCTGCGGCGCGGAGGCGCTGGTTGGCAGCACCGTCGTCGATCCCGAAGCCTCCATCGTCGCGTTCAGCAAGGGCAGCGAGAGGTTCGTGCTCTCGGTCCGCCAGGGCCTCCGTCCGGACGCGCAGGCTGTGATCGCGGCGCTGAAGGCGCGCAATATCGGCATCGAGATTCTCTCCGGCGACCGCGAGCCGGCGGTGAAGGCCGCGGCTCACGCGCTCGAAATCCCCGAATGGCGCGCCGGCGTCACGCCGGCCGACAAGATCGCACGGATCGAGGAATTGAAGCAGCGCGGCGCCAAGGTGCTGATGGTGGGCGACGGCATGAACGACGCGCCTTCGCTCGCGGCAGCCCATGTCTCGATGTCGCCGATCTCGGCCGCGCATCTGAGCCAGGCCACCGCCGATCTCGTCTTCCTCGGCCGGCCGCTGGCTCCGGTGGTTGCGGCCATCGACGCCTCGCGCAAGGCGCTGCATTTGATGCGGCAAAACCTCTGGCTTGCGATCGGCTACAATGTGCTCGCGGTGCCGGTTGCGATCAGTGGCGTCGTGACGCCCCTGATCGCGGCTGCGGCCATGAGCGGATCCTCGATCCTGGTCATGCTGAATTCGCTGCGGGCGCGCAGCACCTCGCGGGAGATCGTGTAATGGAGATTCTGGTCATCCTGGTCCCGCTGGCGTTGATGCTCGGCGGCGCCGGTCTCGTCGCCTTTCTCTGGTCGCTCCGGAGCGGCCAGTACGACGATCTCGATGGTGCCGCCTGGCGCGCCATCGCCGATGACGAGCCGCCGCAGGAAGCCCCAGTCAAGCGCTAGCGCTTCAAGTTCAGCGCGAGCAGGCCAGCGGCCGCAAGGGCTATGCCCACGCCCGTCACGCAAGCGTGCCAGCCGAAGGCATCGAACAGTCGGCCGAGAACGGCTGTGCCGACGAGCCCTCCACAGAAATAGCACGCAAGATAGGTGCCGCTGGCGACCCCACGGTTCTCGGTCGCCGTCTTCCCGACGAAGCCGGTGGCCGCCGCCTGTGCAAAGAAGGTTCCGACCGCAACGAGCACCATTCCGGTGAGCACTTCAGGCAGCCGCGCAGTCAGCATCAGCGGCAGGCCGATGCCGGCAACGGCGAGCGAGCCCCAGATCGTCGGGCGTGCTCCGATGCGTGAGGCAACCCGTCCCGCCAGCAAGGTCGTGACGACCGAGGGCAGGAACACCAGATAGACAAGGCCAAGATCCATCATGCCGAGCGACAGCGGCGGTCGGACCAGAACGAAATTGACGAAGGTGAAGGTACCGATGAAGGCGAACAGGATGCAGAAGCCGATGCCGTAGGCCGCGCGCAATCGCGGATTGCGCCAATGCGCGATGGTGGCTTTGAGCGGCGAAGCAGTCGGCATCATCGCATGCATCGGCTGCACGCGTCGAATCGTGAAGTAGACCAGCACCGCGCCGGCCAGATTAAGAGCTGCGAACAGATAGAAGTTCCAGGCAAGGCCCAGGCCGTCTGCAACGGCGGCCGAGATCACCCGGCCGACGAGATTGCTCGCGACATTGCCGGTGATGTAGGCGGCAAAGGCGCCGCCGGCGTCCATCGCGCTGCATTGCTCGCCGAGATAGGCGAGGGTGAGCGCGAAGGCGGAGGCCATGCACAGGCCCTGTGCGACGCGCAGGACGGTGAACACGGTGAGATTTGGCGCGATCGCCAGCAGGCTGGTCGGGAGTGCGAGCAGCATCAAGCTGAGCAGGATGCCGGTCCGGCGGTCGATATGCGGGCTGAGAAAGCCAACCACGAGGCTGGCTGTGGCCATGCCGAACGTGCTGGCGTTGACGGCAAAGCCCATCGCTGCGGGCGTGACGCCGTAATGGCGGGTCAGCGAGGGCAGGATCGCCTGTGTTGCGAAGAGATCGACAACGGTCAGGAACGCGGTGAGGCCGATCACGAGCGAGCGTAGCGCCAGACCCGGCGAGTGCGCCTCCATCGTCATCGCGGCCGGTTGATCGGTGCGGAAAGATCGGTCATGGCGTGATTGTCCTGTTAGGATTTGGCGCCCGGCATGGGGATCGCGGGCGCCTCATCCATAACGGTGCGCTGGGGCTGGAATGCGCTCGTTACATGTGGCGATCGTTGGGATCCTTGCGGATGTCGCCGACATAGAGAATGACGGTCTCCTTGCCGAGGTTCTTCCACCAATGCGAGGTGCCGTACACCTCCGGGCGGATGTCGCCGGCCCTGTGCACGATCGGGTCGACACAGTTGGAGGCGTATTCGACGATTTCGCCCTGCTGCACGAAGATCAACGCGGGGCGGTCGTCATGGCTGTGCCAGGGCACGATGCCGCCGGGCTCGATCGTGAGCTTGCGGAAGCGCAGCTCGCGGCCCTCGATATGCGCCGGCTGCTTGCCGAGATCGATCGCCCCGAGCGTGACGTCGATAACGCCGACGGGTTTGTGATCGACCATCTGCTGGGCGTTCGGCTTGATCTTACCGGCCGGGCACTCGCCGGCAACGACCGGCTGCGCCGAGAGTGCGAGCGCGCTGACGATGGCAAGGCCCGGCCAGATCAGACGCGGCAAAGCGTAGCTCTTGAACATGGGGAGGTCTCCTATGTTGGCCGCAACCCCGCTGGTCGCCGGCGATGACGGGAGCTTCATCGAGATCGCGTCGATCCTGAAATGCCGGCTTGCTCTCGATGCGATAGCGGTGCGCTATGTTGATGCGCGCCGGCTATCGATCCGATTGGGCAACGGCATTTCCGCTTTCGCGGCATTCGGCGTCCGATGGCACGGCGCCCGATTGGCGGGCGTTCACGTCAATCCGCAGGAGCCCCAATGCCGAAATTGTCCAAGACCCTGATCGCCACCGCCGCGTTTGCGGTCATCGCCACCTCGGCCTTCTCGGAGGCCGCCTGGGACTTCAAGGCCGGCATGGCCTATGTCTATGGCGGCCCCGGCAAGATGTCGGCGATGGCCATGGCTCCGGCCGAGAAGAACCACGAGGCGATGATGAAGAACGCCAAGAAGGTGCCCGACAACACCGTCTTCTTCATGAGCAACGGATCGCTGTACTCCACCTCGGGACGGCTCGATCCGACCGGCAATTTCTACGTGAACTGAGCCGGCCTGGCATCGCGGCCGCCCCTTGCGGGCGGCCGAACCGGGAAACTAATATTCGCTGAAGGGAATGCCGGAGCAGAAGATGACATCTCTCTCGCCAGCCGATGCCGAGCAGCTCAGGCTTGCTTTCCAGCGCTGCCGCGACATGGACGGCACGCTGAACGAACAGCTCCGCGCCTATGCCGACGCCAGCCGTGCGGTGTTTCCGGCCTATGGCGAGGCCGTCGATCGCCTGGTGGCGAGATTGGGCGGGAACGGCGGTGGCGAGACCGCGCCTCACCCGGGCGATGCGATGCCGGCGTTCATGCTGCCGGACGAGGCCGGGCGTCTCGTCACGCTGCCTTCGCTGCTGCAGCGCGGCCCGCTCGCCGTGATGTTCTTCCGCGGCCATTGGTGTCCCTATTGCCGGCTCAATGTCCGTGCCGTGGTCCAGGCGTTCGATCGCATCGAGGCCATGGGTGCGCAGATTGTTGCGGTCGTGCCGGAGACGCTGGAATTTACCCGCCAGCTCAAGGCTGAATCCGGCGCGCCGTTTCCGGTCCTGACCGATCTCGACAACGGCTATGCGCTGTCGCTCAATCTCGCGATCTGGCTCGGTGCCGAGATCCAGCGCCTGTTGTCCTATCAGGACATGGCGAAATTCCACGGCAATGACGGCTGGATGCTGCCGATCCCGGCCGTGTTCGTGGTCGGCCGCGACGGCATCGTGAAGGCCCGCTTCGTCGATCCCGATTTCCGCAAACGCATGGAGATCGACGATCTGCTCGCCGCGCTGGAGAGCGCGGGCAGGGAGAACTAGGTTCTCCCCTTATCCGAAGACCGTTCTCGCTACCCCGCGATCTCGCGCCAGTCGGCGCCGCGCAGCATGCGCATCACGGCGCTGGCGACCGCCGTGCGCTGCCGGCCGGCCACGCCGTAAAGGCTGACGGTGCGGCGGGCGTCCAGGCCGGCGACGGCGGCACGCGTCAGTGTCTGCGGCAGGGGCGAGGTGTGCGGCATCATGGCGACGCCGATGTCGGCCTCGACCAGCTCGATCAGGTCGCGCTCGCTCGAAATCTCGTGGCCATGCTCGATGCCGTGCTCGCGCAGGCTCGCGGAGATGCGGCGCGAATGCTCGCAGAACGTCCGGCTCAACAGTTGCTCCGAGCGCAGATCGTCCAGTTCGATGCTGCTGCGGCCGGCCAGCCGATGTCCGTCGCCAAAGACGAGCTCGAAGCTCTCGGTGAACAGCGGCCAGGCGTCGAGCCGTTCCCAGGCCTCATCGATCTCGGCGGCGATGCCGAGCTCGGCTTCACCTTTCTTCAAGAACTCGCCGACCTCGCGGCTCGTCCCGCGCAGGAAGCGGAATTCGAGCTGGTTGAATTGCCGCCTGATCTCGTTGAGATGCGGAATGAGCAGCGCTAGGTCGATCGAATGCGTCAAGGCAACGCGCAACGCGCCGACCTCTCCGCTTTTGAACGAGGAGGCGAGCGAGCGCGCGCCGGCGGCAGCGTCAAAACACTGCTTCAGGAGCGGATGCATGCGCTGGCCGAGCTCGGTCAATTGCGCCGCCGGCCGCTCGCGGCGGAACAGGTCGCCGCCAAGCTCGGCCTCGAGTTGCTTGATCGCGCGTGTCAGCGAGGGCTGTGTAACGTTGCACTCCTCGGCCGCGCGCGTGAAATTGAGCAGCTGCGCCACCGCGAGGAAATAGCGGACCTGGTGCATTTCCATGGATCGGCTCCCAGCGAAATCGACCTCAAATCTAGCCGATCGGAACCAGAAATGACATCCCACGCGCGATAGCACGGACGTATGGACTTGGAAGCCAACTGGCATTTCAAAAGATCCCGCCATCTCTTAAAATGATCGCGGGTAACAATGCCGCCGCGTGCGACGAAAATTCGGCCGGTGCAGGCTCACCAGGAGCGAACCATGAACGGCATGAAGGGCAAAGGTGCGGATATCCCGGGTCAGGTCGTGCTGGTGCTTCAGGGCGGCGGTGCGCTTGGCTCCTATCAGGCGGGTGTCTACCAGGCGCTGCACGAGGCCGGCATCGAGCCGGACTGGGTCATCGGCACCTCGATCGGCGCCATCAATGCGAGCCTGATTGCCGGCAACGTGCCGGAGCAACGGCTTGCGCGCCTGAAGGAATTCTGGAAGCGGATGGAGCAGGCCCCGGTCTGGACCCTGGGCGGCGCCTTTCCCGACTTCAACGAGAGGCTCGCTTATTGGTCGACGGTCACCGGCGGCATTCGCGGCTTCTTCCGGCCCAATCCACTGGCGCATGCGGGCGATTCCTATCCGCTCGGTGCCGACAACGCGGGCTATTATTCGACCGCGCCGCTGGAGAAGACGCTGAGCGAGCTCGTCGATTTCGATCTCGCCAATCGCTGCGCGCCGCGCCTGACGGTCGGTGCGGCTCATGTCGGCACCAGTGAAATGCGCTATTTCGACAGCCGCGACAGTGAACTGACGGTGAAGCACATAATGGCGTCGGGCGCGCTGCCGCCGGCTTTCCCGGCGGTGCGCATCGACGGCGAGCTCTATTGGGACGGCGGCATCCTGTCGAACACGCCGACGGAAGCGGTGTTCGACGATAATCCGCGCAGGGATTCGCTGATTTTCTCCGTGCATTTGTGGAATCCCGTCGGACCCGAGCCGAACACGATCGCGGAGGTGCTGAACCGGCACAAGGACGTGCAATATTCCAGCCGCATTTCGAGCCAGATTGCGCGCCAGCAGCAGGCCCATCGCCTGCGCCATGTCATCAACCAGCTCGCGGCACGGCTTCGGGAGAGCGAGCGCAGCGATCCCGCGGTGAGAGAGTTGACGAGCTATGGCTGTCCGACCCGCATGCATGTGGTACGGCTGCTGGCGCCGCAGCTTGAGCGCGAGACCCATACCAAGGATATCGACTTCAGTCCGTCGGGGATCACACGGCGTTGGCACGCTGGTTACGCTCACACGCGATCGGTCCTGGCACGCAAGCCCTGGATCGGCGAATTCGATCCGCTCGCCGGGGTGGTGCTGCACGAGCATATGGAGGAGATGCCGATTGCGGCGGAGTGAGGGCTTGACGCGTGATTGTCTTGCGCAGTGGCGATTTCCCGAGGGCTAGGTCTGGGCTATTGTTGCCCCGTGTTCGTCGCGAGGCTTGCAATTGGTCGCTGAGAAAGATCTGGAGGCAACGCTCGATCTGGTCCGCGCCAACGCGGCGGGGCCGGTAGCGGGCGTGTTCGGTCCTGATACGCTGACCTGGCGGATCGACCGGGAGGCGGTCATCTTTCTCGGTGCCGGCCGCGCGTTGTTGCTGCAACTGGCGCATCCCTGGGTCGCCGCCGCCATCGCCGAGCATTCGAAAACCCTGGCCGATCCGATTGGCCGCTTCCATCGCACCTTTGACATCGTCTTTGCCATGGTGTTCGGCTCGCTCGACCGTGCCTTGCTGTCCTCCCGGCAGCTGCACCGACGACACAGCATGATCGTCGGAGAGATGCCGGAGACGGTCGGTCCCTTTGCGGCAGGCTCGCGCTACTGCGCCAACGATATCCCCTCGCTGCGTTGGGTCCATGCGACGCTGGTCGAGACGGCGCTGATGGCGCACGAGCTGGTTCTGCCGCCATTCTCGGTGGAGGAGCGCGAGCGCTACTGGACCGAGAGTCGGACGTTCGGTGCATTGTTCGGATTGACGGCGGATGATCTGCCCGCGGACTGGTCGGGCTTTACGGCCTACATCGCGGCGATGGCGCAGTCGGACACGCTGACCGTGAGCCCGGCGGCGCGCGAGATCGCGGCGCAGATTTTTGGCGGCGCGCGTCCGTGGTTGCGGCCGCCGCGATGGTATCGCGCGCTCACGGCGAGCCTGCTGCCGGAACGCTTGCGCGCCGGCTTCGGGTTTGAGCTCGGCGAGCGGGAGCTCAGATCGGCCGACAACGCGCTGCGATGGATCCGGCGCATCTATCCGACATTGCCGGATCGGCTGCGCTATGTCGGGCCCTACCAGGAAGCGCAGGCGCGGCTGCGGGGCGAGCCGCAGCCCGACTGGATGACGCGCTGCCTCAACAGGGCGTGGATCGGGCGGCCGCAGATGGATGTGCGCCGCTGAGAATTATTCAGGGTGTCCCGGACACAGCGCACCGCAAGAGCACTGCGCTGCGTCCGGGGAACGAGAGCGGAAAGTGAGGCGCAAAACTGTCTCCACACCGTCATTGCGAGCGCAGCGACTTGTCCGCCGAAGCTGGCGAAGGCGGAAGCAATCCAGACTGTAACCGCGGAGGGTTTTTGGATTGTTTCGTCGCAAGGGCTTCTCGCAATGACGAAGAATGAGGAAGCGGCTTGCCTCACACCGAAGCCAGCTTCCGGTAGAGCGCGCTGTAGGTCCCCGCCGAGATGCTCCAGGAGAAGGACCGTCCCATGGCGCTGCGGCGCATGGTGTCGAGCTGGTCCTGCGCCATGAAGGCCGAGAACGCGCGGCGGACGCCGCCAAGGAAGGACTCGCGCGAGGGCCTCGAGAACAGGAAGCCGGTCTCGCCGTCGGTGATGGTTTCGGCAAGGCCGCCGGTCTGGTGACCGATTGGCAGCGAGCCGAAGCGCTGGGCGTACATCTGGCTGAGCCCGCACGGCTCGAAGCGCGACGGCATCAGGGTGAAATCGCTGCCGGCAAAGATGCGGCGGGCCTGGGCATCGTTGAAGCCGATCACAACTCCGATCGCGTCGGGGCGGCGGCGATGCGCGTCGATCAAGGCCTGCTCCAGCGCCGGCTCGCCGGAGCCGGTGACCACGATCTGTCCGCCGGCATCGACGATCTCGTCGGCCGCCGACAGCACGAGATCGATGCCCTTCTGGTGCACGAGACGCGCGACGATGCCGAACATCGGGCCGCGCGAGACCGCTAAGCCAAACTGCTTGCGGACGTAGTCCGCATTGGCCCTCTTGCCGACCCAGTCGCCGGCGCCGAACTGCTGGGCGAGCTGGGCGCAGGAGCGCGGGTCCCAGCTCTCGTCGATGCCGTTGAGGATGCCGGTGAGCTCGGACGCGTCCGAGCGCAGGCGGAGCAGGCCCTCCAGGCCGCAGCCGAATTCGGCGGTGGTGATCTCGCGCGCATAGGTGCCGCTGACGGTGGTGAGGTGCGAGGCGTAGACGAGGCCCGCCTTGAGGAAGGACAGCTGGTCGTAGAACTCGACACCGTCGATGTGGAAAGAGCTCTCCGGTGCGCCGATCCGCCGCAGCGAGTCCTTCGGGAAGAGGCCCTGATAGGCAAGGTTGTGAATGGTCAGGATCGACGGTAGCTTGGAGCCGCGCCAGGCGAGATAGGCCGGCACGAGCGAGGCCTGCCAGTCATTGGCATGGATCAGGTCAGCTGCCCAATTCTTGTCCAGCTTGCCCATGGCCAGCTCAGCGGCGGCAGAGGCAAAGCGCGCGAAGCGGATGTCATTGTCGGGCCAGTCGCGCCCGGACTCGTCGCCATAGGGGTTACCGGGCCGGTCGTAAAGTTGCGAGCACAACAGCACGTAGACCGGCATTCCGTCCTTGGTTGCGGCCCGTCCGAGCGAGCAGGCCGGCATCTCCGCGAGCGCCGGGCAGCGTCCAACGATCTGAATATGCGTGAGTTGCTCGATGATGTCGCGATAGCCGGGCAACATGATCCGGATATCGGCAAAGGAGCGAAGGGCGCGGGGCAGTGCAGCGGACACGGCTCCAAGGCCGCCGACGCGGACGAAGTCGTCCAACTCCGTGGTGACGAACAAGACCCTCAAGAACAGCTGCCCTCTGTCGATCCCGTTCGCTACTATGCAAGAACGGGTCCAGTTGTCCGGGAATTCTTAAAGCCCACCCACGCGGCGTGTCGGTTCGGTAAACACTTTCCTACTCGGCCGCCGCCCTCTAGGGTCGCCGCATCAACAACAGAGAACTTCGAGAGTTCCTAAGACCCAAGGACGTGAGCAGGCATGCAGCTAGCAGATAAGCATGAGGGGACGACGACAAAAACCTTCGCCGGGCTGAGGGTCCTGGATTTTTCCACCACCATCGCCGGTCCTCACTGCGCGCGGATGCTTGCCGACATGGGCGCTGAGGTCATCAAGATCGAGACCGACGGCGGGGAGACCATGCGGACCCGGCCGCCGCTGCGCAAGGGGTGCAGCACCGCGTTCGGCCAGCTCAATGTCGGCAAGAAGAGCGTCGTGCTCGACCTCAAGTCCGAGGACGGCAAGGAGGCGGTGCGCCGGCTGGCCGCGACATCAGACATCCTGGTCGAGAACTTTCGCCCCGGCGTGATGCATCGGCTGCGGCTCGACTACGACAGGCTGCGCACCGTCAACCCGAAGCTGATCTATTGCTCGATCTCGGGCTACGGCCAGACCGGCCCCTCGGCCGAGCTGCCGGCCTATGCGCCGGTGATCCATGCCGCCTCCGGCTATGATATGGCGCATCTGGCCTACCAGCCCGGCCGCAATCGCCCTGATTATTGCGGCATCTATCACGCCGACGTGGTCACCGGCACCTACGGCTTCGGCGCGATCGCGTCCGCACTCTATCAGCGGACCGTGACCGGCCTTGGCCAGCACATCGACGTGTCGATGCTGGAATCGATGCTGTCACTGACGCTGACCGAATTGCAGAGCGCACAATTCGCCGTGAAGCCACCGCCGCGCCCGATGTTCGGCCCGACCGAGACGGCAAGCGGCTATGTCATGATCACGGTCGCCAGCGAGAAGACGTTCCAGGGATTGATGGGCGTGATCGGTCACCCCGAATGGATCTCCGATCCGCGCTTTGCGACCTATGCCGCGCGCCGCGAGAATTGGGCCGAGGTGATGGACGGCGTCGAGGCCTGGTCGCGGCAGCTCACGACCGATGCGTGTCTCGCAGCGCTCGGGGCTGCCGGCGTGCCGGCTTCGGCCTATCGCACCGTGTCCGAGGCGCTGGCCGATCCGCAGCTTGCGCACCGGCAGGCGCTCTCCGAGGTGCGGGACGAGGGCGGCTCCTTTCAGGTGCTCAACCTGCCATTCCGGATGTCGGGTGCCGATACCACGCCGGCCAAGACGATGGCCGTGCTCGGCGAGCATACGGATGCCCTGCGCGAAGAGATCAGCCTCGCCGATGATGCATCAATTCCGACAGGCAAAACTGCCGCGACAGGCTGAGCACCATTACGCCGCACGTGCGGCGTGTGATCTGTCACGCGTTCCTCTTGCCGTGGCGAGCTTTTGTCGCCAATCTCGTCCCCAGTCATTCAACGAACCGAAACATCGGACGAGGGATCCCGGGAGGAACCATGACGAACATTGCTGCCGCGGCGCGCAAGCACGCGCCGATTTTCCTTGTTGCGGCATTTGCCCTCCTTCCGCTGGCCGGGCCGGTGCAAGCGCAGAAGCCGGGCGGCAGCATCACCGTCGGCCAGGAGCTGGAGATCGCGGGCTTCGATCCGCTCAAGGTCGGCGTCTACGACACCTCGACTTTCACCGCGGCCGCGGCGATCTTCGATACGCTGACCACGCTCGACGACAAGGGCGATGCCGCTCCAAAGCTCGCGATGTCATGGACCCATTCCGACGATTACAAGAGCTGGACCTTCAGGCTCCGCGAGGGTGTGACATTCCACGACGGCACGCCGTTCAATGCGCAGGCCTTCAAGGAGAATTTTGACCGGCAGAAGGACCCGGCCAACAAATGCCGCTGCGCCTTCTACATCACCAACGTCAAGGAAGTGCTGGCGCCGGACGAAACCACCGTTGTCTTCAATCTGACCGATCCCTCGGTGAACTGGCCGGCGGTGATCACCATCCAGAGCTCCAACAACGTCATTCAGTCGCCGACCGCCTGGAAGACGAAGGGCGACGATTACAATCGCAATCCCGTCGGTACCGGTCCCTATATCCTGAAATCATGGACCGCTGGCGACCGGATGGTGCTGGAGAAAAACCCCAACTACTGGGACAAGGGCCGTCCCTATCTCGACCGCATCATCTTAAAGCCGCTGCCCGATGCGCAGTCGCGCTTCGCCTCGCTGCAATCGGGCGAGGCCGACATCATCTGGGACGACGAGAACGACGCCGACAACATCATGAAGGCGCAGAAGGACTCCAAGCTCACGGTGCACACCTACAAGGGCTCGGGCGCGCAGGTCTACGCCTTCAACACCAAGGTCGCGCCGTTCGACGATGTCCGCGTGCGTCAGGCGCTGGTGATGGCGCTCGACCGCCCGAAAATGTCGCAGGCGATCAGCAACGGCCTGAGCCGGCCCGCGACCAATCCCTATGGCGATGGCTCCTGGGTCAAATGCAAGGATGACGGCGCGCTGCCGTTCGATGTCGAGAAGGCCAAGGCGCTGATCAAGGATTACGGCAAGCCGGTCGAGTTCAAGATGCTGGTGACCGCAACCCCGCGCGGCCGCATGATCGGCCAGGTGCTTCAGCAATTCTGGAAGCGCGCCGGCGCCAACATGGAGATCGAGCAGGTCGATCAGGCGACCATTCCGTCACGCGCCTTCACCCGCCAGTTCCAGATGACGCCGTGGCGCATCGTCGATCTCGCCGATCCCGACCCGCAGATGTACGCGAATTTCCGCAGCGGCAGCCCGCTGGCATTGGCCGGATACTCAAACCCGGAGCTCGACAAGCTGCTGGACCACGCGCGCGTCACCGCCGACCTCGGCCAACGCACCGAGGATTACTGCGCCATCAGCCGCCTGATCAACAAGGAGGCAATCTGGTTCTGGACCTTCCAGAACACTTATTACGCGCTGTCGAGCGCCAAGCTGAAAGGCTTCCCCAAGATCTACAACGGCGTGATCGACGTTTCGACGACCTGGCTGGAATGATGGCGCGATGCTGAACTTCGTCGTTCGGCGGCTGCTTGGCATGCTGCCGGTGTTGCTCGCCGTGTCGCTGTTGACCTTCCTGATCGCCTCGCTGCTGCCGGGCGATCTCGCTCTCGTCATCCTCGGCGATCAGGCGACGCCGGAGAATGTTGCGGCGCTGCGCCGTGACATGGGGCTCGATCAGCCGCTGTGGTGGCGTTACCTGAGCTGGCTCGGTCACGTCCTGCAGGGCGATCTCGGCCGCTCGTTCCGCACCGGGCAGACGGTGTTGCAGGCGGTCGCCGAGCGCATTCCGGTCTCGCTCCAACTGATGCTGATGGCCGAGTTCATCGGACTGTTGATCGGCGTCCCGGTTGCGATCGCCTGTGCCGCGCGTGCCGGCGGCGCGTTCGACCGTTTCATGACCGGCAGCGCGTTCGCGATGCTGTCGATGCCGTCGTTCCTGGTGGCGATCCTGCTGATCTATCTGTTCGCGGTCGAGCTGCACTGGCTGCCGGCGACGGGCTATGTGCCGTTCACCGAGGCGCCGCTGGCGAATTTACGCTTCTTCGTGCTGCCGGCACTGACGCTGGCGCTGGCGGAATGGCCGGGAATCATGCGCGTGCTGCGCTCCGACATGATCGCGACCTTGCAGGAGGATTATATCGCGCTCGCCAAGGCCAAGGGTCTCAAGCCCGCGCGTATCCTGTTCGTGCATGCGCTCAAGCCCTCGTCGCTGACGCTGGTGACGGTCACAGGCATCAATATCGGCCGCCTGCTCGGCGGCACCCTGATCGTGGAATCGATCTTTGCGCTGCCCGGCATCGGCCGGCTGCTGGTCGGGGCGATCTACACCCGCGACCTCGTCATCCTCCAGGGCGTCGTGCTGCTGGTTGCCTGCGGCTTCGTCATCGTGAATTTCATCGTCGACATGCTCTACGCCGTGCTCGACCCCAGGATCCGCCATGGCCACGCTTGAGCTCTCGATGCAGGACGAGGCGGCGCCCGTGCCGGTCGGCCGCAAGCGCAGGCTCGGCCTGCTGTTCTGGATCGCGAGCGCCTGGCTCGCGATCATCCTTGCGCTCGCGATCCTTGCGCCGGTGCTGCCGCTGCAGAACCCCGTAGACATGGACATGCTGGAGCGCCGCGCGGCATTCTCCACCGAGCACTGGCTCGGCACCGACGGGCTCGGCCGCGACGAGCTCGCCCGCCTGATTTTTGGCGCGCGCGTGTCGTTGACCGTCGGGCTGATCGCGCCGATGATCGGCCTTACGCTCGGCGGCGCGCTCGGCCTGCTCGCCGGTTATTTCCGCGGCCGGTTCGAGACGCTGGTGGTCGGCAGCATGGACGTGCTGCTCGCCTTTCCGCCGCTGATCTTCGCGCTCGCGGTGACGGCTTATCTCGGTCAGTCCGTCCCCAACCTCACCCTGATCCTCGGCGTGCTCGGCGTTCCCGCCTTCATGCGTGTGGCGCGGGCTGCGACGCTGACGCTGGCGCGGCGGGAATTCGTGATCGCGGCCGAGGCGTTAGGTGCCAGCCATGCGCGCATCCTGCTGCGTGAGCTATTGCCGAACGTGATCCTGCCGCTGCTGGCCTTCTTCCTGCTCGGCGTTGCCGTCACCATCGTGGTCGAGGGGGCGCTGTCCTTCCTCGGTCTCGGCGTGCCGCCGCCGATGGCGAGCTGGGGCAGCATGATCGGCGAAGGGCGCGACAGCCTCGACGTCGCGCCGCGGCTGGCGTTCCTGCCGGCGACCGGATTGTTCCTCACCGTGCTGGCCTTCAATCTGGTCGGCGATACCTTGCGGGCGCTGACCGACCCGCGTCAGGGGGCGCTGTGAGCGCTCCGCTCTTGATCATCGAGGACGTTGCAGTCGAGCTACCGACGCCGCGCGGTAATCTGCGCGCCGTGGATCATGTCGACCTGTCGCTGGAGGCGGGCTGCACGCTCGGCATCGTCGGCGAGTCCGGCTGCGGCAAGACCATGCTCTCGCGCGCGGTGCTTCAGCTGCTACCGAAAAAAGCAAAGCTCACGGGCCGCGTGATGTTCGACGGCCAGGATCTGGTGCGGCTCGATGCGGAACCCTTGCGTCGCTTGCGCGGGCGCGATCTCGCAGTCGTGTTTCAGGACCCCATGACCTCGCTAAACCCGGTGCTGACCATCGGCACGCAGCTGATGGAGACGATCCAGGAGCATCTCGAGCTCGATGCCCCCGCAGCACGGAAGCGCAGCATCGAGCTGCTGGCGGCTGTCGGAATCCCGGCGCCTGAGCAGCGGCTCGCGCAATATCCGCATCAATGTTCCGGCGGCATGCGCCAGCGCATCGCGATTGCGATCGCGTTGTCCTGCGAACCGAAGCTGCTGATCGCGGACGAGCCGACCACCGCGCTCGACGTCACCATCCAGGCACAGATCCTCGATCTGCTCGCGCGCGAGCAGCGCCGCCGCCACATGGCGATGATCATCATCACCCACGATCTCGGCGTGGTCGCGGGCCGTGCCGACGAGGTCGCCGTGATGTATGCGGGCAGGGTGGTGGAGCGCGCCCCGACCCAGGCGCTGTTCAAGCGCATGCACATGCCCTACACCGAAGCGTTGCTGGCGGCGATCCCGAAGCTGGAGACCGCGCCCCATACCCCGCTGCCCGCGATCTCCGGCCGTCCGCCCGATCCGACACGACCGCTAAAGGGCTGCTCCTTCGCGCCTCGCTGCCGCTATGCCGCTAGCCGTTGTCATGAGGCCAAGCCCGACCTGAAGAGCGCCGAGATGCCCGATCATCTCTATGCCTGCTTCCACCCGATCCAGATGGCGGAGGGAGTTGGCGCATGATGCAGCTTGCCGCGCGCGCTGAGCCGCTGCTGAACGTCGACAATCTCGTCGTCGAATATGGTCTCGGCAACAAGACGGTGCATGCGGTGTCCGGTGTCAGCCTTGCGGTCGCGCGCGGCGAGACGTTGGGGCTGGTCGGAGAATCCGGCTGCGGCAAGTCGACGCTGGGGCGCGCGGTGCTGCAATTGCGACGTGCCAAATCCGGCCGGGTGTTGTTCGACGGCGAAGATCTCACCGCAATGGAGGGCGAGGCGTTGCGCAAGATGCGCCGCCGCGTGCAGTTGATCTTCCAGGATCCGATCGCCTCGCTCAATCCGCGCCGTCGCATCGGCGACATCGTGGCCGAGCCGCTCATCATTGCCGGCGTCAAGGATGCCGCCGAGCGCAAGCGCAGGGTTCACGAGGTGCTCAGCGCGGTCGGGCTCGATCCTGATCTCGTCGCGGGCCGCCTGCCGCATGAATTCTCCGGCGGGCAGTGCCAGCGCATCTGTATCGCGCGGTCGCTCGTCCTCAATCCGGAATTCATCGTCTGCGACGAACCGGTCTCGGCGCTGGACGTCTCGATCCGCGCACAGATCCTCAATTTGCTGGAGGAGATGAAAGCACGCTTCGGCCTGACGCTGTTGTTCATCGCGCATGATCTCGCAGTGGTCAAAGCGGTCAGCGACCGCGTCGCGGTGATGTATCTCGGCCGGCTCTGCGAGGTCGGTCCGTCGGAGCAATTGTTCGCAAATCCTGCGCATCCCTATACCGGGCTCTTGTTGCAGGCGATCCCGGTGCCCGATCCGGATGTGCGTCCCGCCGAGAGTGTGGCGGCGGGTGAGCCACCATCGCCGATTGCGCCGCCGTCCGGCTGCCGCTTCCGCACCCGCTGCCCACGCGCCGATAAGCGATGCAGCGCGGAGATACCGGAGTTGCGCGAAATCGGGCCTCGCCAGTTCGCGGCTTGCCATCATCCGCTGACCTGAACTAAGACCGGTTTGTCTCGCCTCGCCGGCCATGGCATGGTGGCGCGACAACGAGAAGCATGCCGGGAGAACGCCGATGAAGAGTTTCAAGGTCGCCGATTTCAAGGCGCCGCTGCAGGAGTTCGACGAGGCGACGCCGCAGCCTTCGGGCACGCAGGTCCTGATCAAGGTGAAGGCCGCCGGCGTCTGCCACAGCGACCTCCACATCTGGGAGGGCGGCTACGATCTCGGCCATGGCCGCAAGCCGCTCTCGCTGAAGGACCGCGGCATCAATCTGCCGCTGACCATGGGTCACGAGACGGTCGGCGAAATCCTGGCCTTCGGCCCCGACGTGAAACCGACCGACCAGGGCGACCTCAAGCTCGGCGATGTCGGGCTGGTCTATCCCTGGATTGGCTGCGGCAAGTGCGCGACGTGCCTCGCCGGTGACGAGAACATGTGCCTGACGCCGCGCTCGCTCGGCGTCTATTGCGACGGCGGCTATTCCGATCACATGCTGGTGCCGCATCCGCGCTATCTGCTCAATCTCAGGGGACTCGATCCCGCAACGACCGCGCCCTATGCCTGCTCGGGCGTCACCACCTACAGCGCGCTGAAAAAGGTTGAGCAGCATTTCGACACGCCGATCGTGATGTTCGGCGCCGGCGGGCTCGGCCTGATGGCGCTGTCGCTCTTGAAAGCCATGGGCGGCAAGGGCGCGATCATGGTCGATATCGATGCCAGGAAGCGCGAAGCGGCGGAGAAGGCCGGCGCGCTCGCCACCGTCGACCCGAAGGCGCCGGATGCGCTGGAGCAACTCGCCAAGAAGGCGGGCGGGCCGATCCGTGCCGTGATCGACCTCGTCGGGAATGCCGCGACGACGCAACTTGGATTCGACTGCCTGACCAAGGGCGGCAAACTCGTGATCGTCGGCCTGTTCGGCGGCGGCGCAACCTGGGCGCTGCCGCTGATTCCGATCAAGGCGGTGACGATCCAGGGCAGCTACGTCGGAAACCTGCGCGAGACGCAGGAATTGCTCGACCTCGTCCGCACCAAGAAGGTGCCGCCGATCCCGGTGACCACGGCGCCGCTCGCCAAGGCCAACGATGCGCTGGTGCAATTGCAGCAGGGCGCGGTGGTCGGGCGCACGGTGCTGACGCCGTAGCGAACACTCTCTCCTCCGTCATTGCGAGCGCAGGGAAGCAATCCGGAAATCCCTCCGCGGACACAGTCTGGATTGCTTCGTCGCAAGAGTTCTTCGCAATGACGACTTGGCTAGCTCCTTTCCTTGAGGCCTTAAATGTCCGCAAACAACGCCTTCCACATTGCCGTGCTCGCCGGTGACGGCATCGGTCCCGAAGTCATGGCGCCGGCCGTCGAGGTGCTGCGCAAGATCGAGCAGAAATCGGATTTGCGCTTCCGTTTCACTGAAGCACCCGCCGGCGCCAACAATTATCTTGCCACCGGCAAGTCGATGCCTGACTCGACCATCAAGCTGTGCGAGGAGGCGGACGCAATCCTGCTCGGCGCCTGCGGCCTGCCGTCGGTGCGCTACCCCGACAATACCGAGATCGCGCCGCAGATCGAGCTGCGTTTCATCTTCGATCTCTATGCCGGCGTGCGACCGGCGCGCCTTATTCCGGGCGTGCCGAGCCCGATCGTCGGCGCTGATGAGCGCGGCATCGATCTCGTCGTGATCCGGGAATCGACCGAAGGCCTGTTCGCCTCGATGGGCAAGGGCGTCGTCACCCATGAGGACGCGCGCGAGACCATGGTGATCACACGCAGGACATCCGAGCGCCTGTTCGATTTCTCGTTTCGCCTCGCCGAGCGGCGCAAGGCGCGCGGCAAGCCCGGCGCGCTTGCCTGCGTCGACAAGGCGAACGTGTTCAAGGCGTTCGCGTTCTTTCGCGGCATTTTCGATGAGATCGCCAAGAAGCACCCCGACGTGAAGACCGATCGGCTCTATGTCGATGCCTGCTCGGCCATGCTGGTGAAGCGTCCCTGGGATTTCGACGTGATGGTGATGGAGAACATGTTCGGCGACATCGTCTCCGACATCACTGCGAGCCTGATCGGCGGCCTCGGAATGGCGCCGTCGGCGGACATCGGCGACAAATATGCCGTGTTCCAGCCCTGCCACGGCACCGCGCCCGACATCATGGGGCAGGGCAAGGCCAATCCCACTGGCATGATCCTGTCGGCGGCGATGATGCTGGACTGGCTCGCCGACAAGCACGGCGTCGAGAGCGCGGCGGAGGCCGGCGAGACGATCGAGCGTGCGGTGGATCAGGTCTATGCCGGCGGCATCAAGCCGATGGAATTCGGCGGCAGCAACGGGACTGCCGACATCACCAAAGCGGTGCTGGCGGCGCTCTGAGAAGCAGCCGAGCCGCGGCGCCGGTTCGTCTCAAAAGAAAAAGGGGCCTCGCGGCCCCTTTGTCGTTCACCAGCGGCGCCAATGGTGGTGGCGATGGCCCCAGCCCCACGGGCGCGGGCCGTAGAAGCGTCGCGGGCCGCCGTAATAGCCGTAGGCGCCGTAATAGTTCGGACGCCAGAAGCAGCGGCCCCAGGGGTTGCACACCCAGCGCACCTGATCGACGTCAGCGGCCGGACCGCTTGCAATCTTGTCCGCCTGCGGGATGCCATTCGGCATGGCTGCGAGCGCCTCGCCCGAGGCGAGCGCTACACCGCCGATGGCAGCCAGAGCAAGAACAGCAGATTTCAGTGTCATCGCGATCTCCCTCGTTGTGGCGGGAGAACTTTCGTCAGATCAACTAGTTGCTACCGCGCGGAGCTGCACGAGGAATTTAATCTTCCTGAACGTCGGTTCAGCTTCAACGCCCCTGGAACTGTGGCTTGCGCTTTTCCATGAAGGCTTGCCGGCCCTCGCGAAAGTCTGCGCTGTCCATACAGGCATTGCCGATCGCCTTGATCGCATCCATGTCGCGTTGACTCTCATCCTTCAGCACCTGCGCGATGGTGATCTTGGCGGCCTTGATCGCGAGCGGGGCGTTCTGCGAGATCGTCTCGGCAATCGTCATGGTCTCGCCCCAGAGCTCGTCGACCGGGAACACGCGCTCGATAAGGCCAATGCGCAGCGCTTCGGCGGAATCGATGCGCATGCCCGTGTACATCAGAAGCCGCGCCCAGGACGGGCCGACCAGCGAAACCAGGTGCCGCAGGCCGTCAAAGCCATAGGCGATGCCGAGCTTGGCCGCGGGAATGCCGAACTGGCTGTCGTGCGCGGCGATGCGGATATCGGCGAGCATCGCGACCTGCATGCCGCCGCCGAGGCAAAAGCCGTCGATGCAGGCAATCGTCGGCTTGGGATAGTCTGCGAGCAGTGCGCGCTGGGCGGCGCTGCGCCTGGCATATTCCTCGGACGCTGCCGCGTTGTGGCGGGTCTTCTCGAATTGGCTGATGTCGGCGCCGGAGACGAAGGCCTTACCGCCGGCTCCGCGCAGGACCACGACGCGCACCGTCTCGTCGTCGCGCAGGCTCGTCAAGGCCTCGCCAAATCCCTCCCACATCTCCAGGGACATCGCGTTGCGCTTGTCGGGATTGTTGAAGGTGATCACGCCGACGCCGTCGGTGGTGTGCTGGAGAATCTTGCCGTCCGCGTAGGGTGTACCGGTCGTGCTGAATATGTCGGACATCGCTTGCTCGCTCGTCATGTGCGAGGGGCAATGTGCTGCGCTGGCGCTTCCGGGGTCAACCGCGGCAGGGTGGGCGAGTCTGCATCCGCCTGTTCCGGGATTGCATGGCGCGTCGTCCCGAGTGTCGCGCGCGCAAAGAAAAGGGGCGGTCGTGCCGCCCCGCAAAGGCCGCGCGCAAGCGCGCGAGCCGGAATATGATCGTTCAATCCGGCCGCGTCCCCGCGACGCGGCGGATTGAAGATCGGCCGCAAAGGCCAGACCGTCGACCGGTCTCAGCTCTCGTTCGCCGCGATCGATTCCATCAGCGAGACCAACTGACGCTGCACGGTCTGGTCCTTGATCTTGCTGTAGGCGCGCAGCAGGCGGAGGCTGAAGGCCGAATCGAGGAACAGCAGGCTCTCGACTTCGCGCGCCTTGTTGTCACCGTCGTAGAAGAAGGTCACGGGCACGTCGAGGGCGGAAGCGATCTGCTGCAGACGAGCCGCGCCGACGCGATTGACGCCCTTCTCGTATTTCTGGACCTGCTGGAAGCTGACGCCAAGCTTCTCGCCGAGCTCGGCCTGCGAGATCTTCATCTCGACGCGCCGCAGACGAATCCGCTTGCCAAGCTCGATGTCCGGCTTGCCAGCACTGCGCTGCTTCATTCTTTTCGCCGCTGCTTTCATCTTCGTTTTCACCTTTGTTCTTCGGTTGAAAATCCCCCGAAGAGCTGGGTCAGGGGTTCGCCCATATACGAGTCATTGAATTCATGCGGATGCACGAACTCTTCCTTAAACCACGGGAAGCGAGCCGGACTGAAAGCTTCGATCAGCCAATCAATCATGTGCCGCACGCGCGGAATTCGGCCGCTACCGGGATGGTAGGACAACCAGATATCCAGCGGTCGGTTCAACTCGACCTCCAGTGGAATCAACCTCCCGCCAAGCGCAATGGCGTAGCTCGGGAAGACGCCGATGCCGGCGCCATTCGCGACCGCCCAGTAGTTGGCGCTTGAGACGTTGGTCTTCATGACCAGAAGGTCACGTTCCGATACGCCCGGGAAGAAGCTCTCGAAGGATTCCTTGGCGGCAAGCTGGTCGGCGAATTGCAGCACCAGGCGATGCTTGATCAATTCCGCCGCCGAGCGCGGCGCGCCATGCTTCTCGATGTATTTCTCGGAGGCCCAGAACATCAGATGCATGCGACCGAGCCGCACTAGCTTGATGTCGAGCGCCGAGGGACGCGACAGATGGATGGCGACGTCGGCTTCGTGGCGCGAGACGTCGGCCGAGCGCATCGCGCAATGCAGGTCGACCAGGATCTTCGGATAGGCCTGCTGGAATTCAACCAGGCGCGGGGCGAGCCAGAACGTGCCGAGCCCCTCAGTAACGGCGACTCGCACCTCGCCGGACAGGGCGTTGGCCATCGAATCGCTGGCGCGCAGTACGTCGAAGGTGGCGGCCTCCATGCGCTCGACGGCGGAGACCACCAGCGCGCCCTCATCGGTGAGATGGGTGCCATGGACGTCGCGGGTGAAGAGTGTGGTGCCGGTCTGGCGTTCGAAATCGTCGATTCGCCGGCGCACGGCGTTGATCGACAGCGACAGGCGCTCGGCCGCCGATCGGAAACTCCCGCATCGGACGACTTCAAGGAATATGCGGGCGGCATCCCAATCAGAGAGGCCGCTGAGATTTGTCTTTGGGCGTTCCGCCACAGGAACGCCCCTTTCCGCCAAGGAGTGCATACAAGTCCCTTCGGTTAGCTAAACTGGCAGAATCTGGCGCAAACCACAACCACTGCGGGTTGGGGGATGATGAGTTTTGAACGTCATCCTTACTACCTCGTGGGTGGTATCTGAATGCTGCCAAGGGTTGGGAATCGGGCAGGCCATTGCCCGGATGAGGGGTGTGGCGTGAGTGCCGTTGCGAGCCGTGAAATGGCTGCGGGATTGCAGGCGCTGTCGGCAATGAGTGTGCTTGCGCGAAAGCCGGCGCCATCTCTCTCAATGGATCAATCACAGGGCGCGGGGCGTTTGCTCTCGGACCGTTTCGACCATGGCCAACGGAGCAGCGCGGCGATGTTAGCCGGAACCGCAGTTCCGCGGCAGAAACCCACTGAAATCAGGTTCAGAGGCGCTGTGGCCTCGTGCTATCCTCCGTATTCCATGGGGGCCGAAGGGGTCGTCACCAACACGTCTCGCAGGCCGAATTAACGGAAAGAACGCCGGTGTCGCATTCAGACGAACAGTTGCAGTCGGTGCTGGAAACGCTCGAGGGGTGCCGCAGGGTTCTCAACGCGTGCGACAGCCGTGAGTCGGCCGAGCTGCTGTCCATTGTCATCCTCGACGTCAGGATGAAACTCAAAGGAATTGACAGTGCCGATCTCAAGGCACTGTGCGACGAAATGCTGCGGAGCGCTGCGAGCGAGCCGCCGTCCCCTTCCAAGCAGACGCAGGACCAGCCCCGGCGTCCGCTGCTCCGCGTGGTGAAGTAGCCGCGCCGCCGAATCTCGCTTTTTGGCGAGGTTTGTGCGCGTCCCGATGCCGCACCTGTGATCGCAGGCGGCATCGGGAGGAGCCCTGGTTTGATGCGCCTCTGTTGCGCATTCTCCGGCATCGGTTACACCAGAGCCGGTTCGGCTCCGGGCCGCGCGCATTCCCGGCGCGCCGCACCGGGGCCTGAGATGGCTCAGACGGCATCATGCAAAATGTTTCGATCCCGGCGGCGCTGATTGCAGGCCTCGTCAGCTTCCTTTCGCCTTGCGTCCTGCCCCTGGTCCCGCCCTATCTGATCTATCTTACGGGCGCCACGATCGAGCATGTCGAGAGCGACGAGCCGGGCTCGGCCTCCAAGCGCGCGATCATGATGTCGGCGCTCCTGTTCGTGCTCGGCTTCTCCACGGTGTTCGTCGCGCTCGGCGCCAGCGCCTCGCTGGTCGGTGGGCTGATCCGCGCCTGGTCGGCGGAGTTGTCGATCCTCGCCGGCATCGTCATCATCATCATGGGCCTGCACTTTCTCGGATTGACGCGCATCGGCCTGTTGATGCGCGAGGGACGGCTGCCGATCCCCAAACCGGTCGGCCTCTGGGGCGCCTACATCATGGGGCTCGCCTTCGCCTTCGGCTGGACGCCCTGTATCGGCCCGATCCTCGCCGCGATCCTTTCGATCGCGGCCGCTGAGGCTACGGTGACGAAGGGCGCGGGGCTGCTCGCGGTCTATTCGGCCGGTCTCGGCATTCCCTTCCTGATCGCCGCGCTGATGATCGAGCAGTTCTCGGCACTGTTCGCGCGGATGAAGGGACATCTCGTCAATGTCGAGCGCGCCATGGGCGTCCTGATGGTGATCACCGGCATCGGCTTTCTCACCGGCGCGGTCTCGAATGTGAGCATCTGGCTGCTGGAGACGTTCCCGGCGCTGCAGACCATCGGGTAGGGCTTGATCCGGAAAATGCCGGCGCGCTGATCGCGCCGGCGTCCCCGTGTGCAGTTGCTCAGGGTTTGAACACGTAGCCCGGCGAGATCGCCGCCGTCTCCGGGATCGGCGGCAGGTCGGTGAACAGTTCGGGACGATCCTTCATGACCTTGAGAATGTGCTTCGGCTCGATATGCGCATTGACGTCAAAGGTCGATTTGAGGATGCCGAGGCGGGAGAGCCGATCCTCGGCGCTCCACAGCGCACGGTAATTGTTCGCCGACAGCCGACGGTCCGCCTGCTGGATGTTAAACTGCATCGCAGCCTCGGCGACGTCCTGCTTGAGGCCGGGAATCCAGCGTGTGGCGACTTGCGCCGCCTGCTTCGGATTCTTGCGCATCCATTGATCGGCCTCGGAGACGGCAGCGAGGAATTTCTCGATGGTCTCGCCGTTGGCCTGCACCCAGGGACGAAGCGCGACGTTGAAGCCGATATAGGAGATCACGTCGCCGCCTCTGATGATCTCGACCGCGCCGGGCACATCCTTGCCTGCAACGATCGGCCAGGGATCCCAGCCCGAGAACGCGTCGATACCCTTGGCGAGCAGGGCGACGGTCATGTCCGGCGGCGGCGTGTTGACCAGCGTCACGTCATCGGGCTTCAGCCCGGCCTTCTGCAGCGTCGCCAGGATGTAGAGATGATTGATCGTGCCGAAGGAGGCCGCGATCTTCTTGCCCTTGAGCGTCGACAGGTCACCCTTGACGATGCCTGAACCTTCACGCGCGATGATCGCCATGGTGGCATCGGAGCCGGCCTTGGTGGCGTTGCCGCTGTAATTGCCGAGTGCGACAAGATCCATGCCGCGCAGCACGGCGCCGATCATGGGCACGCCGACCTGCACGATCTCGCTCTCGCCGGCTTGCAGTGCGTTCAGCGCGTCGACGCCGGTCGCGTAGGGGCGTGCGATCGTGACATCGAGCCCGTACTTCTCGAAGAAGCCGCGCTCGAGTGCGATCGGCAGGCCGATCTGGTCGATGCCGGTGACCATGCCGGCCTTCAGTTTCGTCGGGGTCTGGGCGCTCGCCGGCACCATGCCGGCCAAGAGCGCGATTCCGAGCAGCAAGAGTCGTTTCATATTCTCAGCCTCCCTCTTTTATCGGCCCCACCGCCGTCACCCAATAGGGGCGGGCGACGGCGTTGAGGTCCGTTCGTTTGACGCCGCGTAGCTCGATCGAATGCTCATCCGTTCCCGAGACGCGTCCATATTGCTGGAATGCGAGCACGTGGAAGCGCTCCGGCGTGAACGGCAGCTCGATCTGCACGTTCACTTTTTCCGATGTGCCCGTGAGCTCCGGCGAGATCTTTCCCGGCGCGGCAACCGTCAACCAGAGTTGAAACAGCGCCCATGCGGCAATGGCGCCGAGCACGATGCGGCCCTTGGGCGAGCGCAGGACGTCGGAGGCGATGCTCATGCCGCGCGCACCATCTGGAGCACCCGCGCCGAGAGCTGCTTGAAGTGGTCGTCCTTGACGAGGTCGTCCCAGACGCGAGGCCGCGGCAGGTCCACCGCGATCTCGTCGAGCACGCGTCCCTTCGACAGCACGACCACGCGGTTGGCGAGAAACACCGCTTCGGGCACGTCATGGGTGATGAAGATCACCGTCGGCTTGCGCTCCTGCCAGATCCGGGTCAGCTCCTCCTGGAGCGTCATGCGCGTCTGCGCGTCGACGCTGGCGAACGGCTCGTCCATCAGCAGGACGTCGGGATTGTTGGCGAGTGCGCGCACCACGCCGACGCGCTGCTGCATGCCGCCGGAGAGCTCGTTTGGATAGCGGTGCGCCGCGTGCGACAGCCCCGCGAGCGCGAGATATTCGCGCGCGATGCGGTCGCGCTCGGCCTTCGGCACGCCGCGCATCTTCGGGCCGAAGCCGACATTGTCGAGCACCGTCTTCCAGGGAAACAGCGCGAACGATTGGAACACGACGCCACGCTCGGGGCCGGGTCCGTGCACCGGCTTTCCGTCGAGCAGGATGTCCCCCTTCGAATAGGGGATGAAGCCGGCGATCATGTTGAGGATTGTCGTCTTGCCGCAGCCGGACGGGCCGACCACGGAGATGAACTCGCCGGGCTCGACGTCCAGCGAGACGTCGTGAACGGCGGTGACATGCGCGCCTGCGTAAGGATCGAAATAGGTCTTGCCGAGATTGCGCAGCGAAAGCGTCTTCATGATGTCACCAATCCCCAGCGTTGGCCGGTCACGCGCTCGAGCGGCGCGAGGACCCAGGCGTCCACGATGTACCAGAGCAATCCGAGAATGATCATGCCGAGCAGAATCTCCACGGTAGAGCCGGCGCGGCGGGCATCGAACATCATGAAGCCGATGCCCGATGTGCCGACGATCATCTCGACCGCGATCAGCGCGCGCCAGCCATAACCGAGGCCGTTGCGCAGGCCCGTGATGATGTTGGGCAGCGCTCCCGGCAGCGTCACCTCCCAGAGCACCCGCGCGCGCGAGGCACCGAGGCTGAGGGCGGCGCGCGCGAGGTCGCGCGGCACGGATTCAACCCCGAGCACGGTGTTGAGCACGACCGGGAACAGCACGGTGTAGACGATGACGAAAGTCATCGTCGTCAGTCCGAAGCCGAACCAGATCAAGAGGATCGGCAGCCAGGCAATGTCGCCGATGGCCTGGAAGAACAGCAGCACCGGCCAGCAGATCCGGTGTGCCCAGCGGCTCGTGCCGATCAGGATGCCCAAGGGAATGCCGAGCGCCATGCCGACGGCGGCGCCGGTTGCGAGCCGGATCAGGCTGTCCTGAAGATAGTCGGGCAGGATCCCCTTGTAGGTGAGCGTGAAGAACGCGCGCAGCACATCGGCGGGGCCGGGGAAGAACGCTCGCGGAAACACCCCGGCCTCGCTGACCGCCGTCCACAGCGCGAGCACCGGGATGAAGGGAATGATGGCCGCGATCCCCGGCCAGCGCCGGGTCAGGCGGGTATAGCCGCCCCAGATTTGCAGCAGCAGGTTCATGCGCGCCTCACCAAGCCCCAGCGTTCGATGGTCGCGCGTTCCAGCGGGACCAGCAGCAGACGGTCGATCAATAGCCAGAGCACGCCGATCACGATCATGCCGAACACGATCACTTCGGTGCGGTAGAAATCGCGTGCGACGAACAGCATGTAGCCGAGCCCGACATTGGTCGCGATCATCTCGGCGGCGATCAGCCCGCGCCAGGCAAAGCCCAGGCCGGTGCGAATGCCAGTGACGATGTTGGGCAGCGCGCCCGGCAGCAATACTTCGGTCAGCAGCGCCCAGCGGCCGGCGCCGAGCGAGGCGGCAGCATTGCGCAGCGTGTGCGGAATGGTCCTGACGCCGAGCAGGGTGTTGTAGGCGACGACGAAGAACACGGCGTTGAAGATCACGAAGACGATCGCGCCGAAGCCGTAGCCGAACCATAAGGTCGCGATCGGGATCCAGGCGATGCCGGCGAGCACCGAGAAGAAGCGGAACAGCGGCGTGAGAAAGGCCGCCACCGTCGGGCTCACGCCCATGGCGATACCGAGCGGCACGGCGGTGGCGATGCCGATCAGCGTGCCGAGGCCGACGCGCAAAAGGCTGGCGCCGACATGGGCGAACAGCGTGCCGTCGCGGATCGACTCCATGGCGGCCGCGCCGACCGCACCGACCGATGGAAACACGCGCGGATTGACGTTGAACAGCGGGACGACGATCGCCCAGATCGCCACCAGCGCAAGCAGCGGCGCGACGAACATCGCAGCGCCCGCCAGCGAATTGACGCTGCGGATCAATCGCGACGATCGACCTTTCAGACTGCCCGTCACCTGCATTTGACCTCCCTGACGCTCAGCTATGCCTGTGCCGGCATTTCACGCTGATCATTCCTGACATCGTCACCGTGTCTCGCGCGATCGCGGCTGCCCGTCGGTTGCCACGACCGCGATCCCGGGCGGAGCGTGGATGTGGGGCCAGCCCTTCCTGTCACGGTCCACGACGTTTCCTCCTGCTCTTGACGCTCGACGTCCTGGCCGCGCGCACGGCCGACCCGGTGCGAGTTGCCGCGGCGATGACCGTCTTCCGGTTCGAGAGCTTCAATCGGGTATAGCCGAGCAGGCGTTCCATCGCGGCGCGCGCCTTCTCGGGGTTGGCGCTCTCGATAGCCCGCGCTGCCGCCACGTGGTTCGGCAAATTATCCTTGAACCAGCCCCCGGGGCTTCCGACGGCGACGGTGAAGACGGTGCTCAGGATGGTGTCGATCGCGCTGCGAAAGCCCTGCAACACCGGGTTATGGGTCGCATCCAGGATGGCAAGATGAAAGGCCTTGTCGGCGGCGAGGGCGCTGGCCTGGTCCTTTGCGGTCTGCATCGCGGCCAAGGCCGTATCGATCCGCCAGCGATCGTTCCTGGTCGCGCGTTCGGCCGCAAGCGCTGCGGCTGCAGGCTCGATGATCGAGCGCACCTCCTGGATTGCCAGCAGGAGGTCGCGATCCGGTTCGTCCTGGCCGACGAGCCAGCTCAGCACGTCGCGATCGAGCAGGCTCCATTCGTGGCGCGGCAGCACTTGCGTGCCGTGGCGCGGTCGCACGCTGACGAGGCCCTTCGCGGCGAGCGTCTTGATCGCCTCGCGCACCACGCCGCGCCCGACGCCGAAACGGGCTTCGAGTTCCGGCTCCGGCGGCAGGGTGGTACCGACGGGAATGAGACCCTGGGCGATCTCGCGGCCGAGCGTCGTCAGCACGGCGCGGATGCGGCCGGGCTTGATCAGTTTGTCGGCTGGGCTCGGCCGCGCTCTTGCCACCGGTTTGTTTCTCCCCGCCGGCCTGTCGCGGCCGGTTCATTTGTATTGGCCGCCCGCCGGCAGCTTCACAATCATCCGATGTTTAACATCGGATGATTGCCTGGGGCGAGCGCAATTGTCGCAGGAAAGGCTGTATTGCGCTGCGATATGGCGCCAGGCCCGGAGCGGCTACCGCGCCTCGTCCAGCGTACAGACCACCGTGCAGACCACGCCGCGCGGCAGGAAGTCGACGGTGGCCTCGCCGCCGAGCTGGTCGCGTGCGCTGCGCTCGATCAGGCGCGAGCCGAAGCCGCGCTGTACCGGCGCGGTCACCGGCGGTCCGCCGATCTCGGTCCAGATCAGGCGCAGCCGCGGTTTCGGAGCATCGGCGATGATCTCCCAGTCCAGCGTCACCCGGCCGGTCTCGTTGGACAGCGCGCCATATTTCGCGGCGTTGGTGGCGATCTCGTGCACGATCATCGACAGCACCACGGCGAGCCGCGGCGACAGCGGCACCGCGGGTCCGGCCATGCGGATGCGGTCAGGACTGTTCATCAGGAACGGCTGAAGCGCACGGGCGATCACCTCCCGCAGCTCGGAGCCCGCCCATTTCTCCTGGCTCAGCAGATTATGCGCTTCGGCCAGTGCGCCGAGCCGTCCCTCGAATTTCGTCCGCTCGTCCCGGCTGGCGCTGCGGAAGGTCTGCACCGCGATCGCCTGCATCAAGGCCAGCGTGTTCTTGACGCGATGGTTGAGCTCGTCGATCAGGAGATTGTGCAGCATCTCGCCGCGCGCGATCGTGGTTGCCATCCTGACCGCGAAGGTCAGGCCGGTCAGCAGCAGGATGCCGCCGATCAGGCTGGTGATCGCGATGTTGCGCCAGAGCGGCGCGATCAGGGAGCTTTCGTCGACGCCGGCGGCGATCGTCCAGCCCGTCAGCCGCGATCGTGTGTAGGCCGCGGCCAGAGCGATGCCGTCGAGCGACACCGTCGGGAGCGATGCCTCGCTGCGGCGGAACATCTCGGCATAGAGCGAGGGCGAGGCGCGTTTGCCGAAGGTCTCGCTGGGGTTCGGCGCGCGTGCAAACACGATGCCCTTGGTGTCGAGCAGAGTCACCGTCCAGAGCCGGTCGGGCCGCTGCTTCTCCACCAGTTCCTGAAAGATGCTGATCGGTGGGCTGAAGCAGAGGTCGTAGATCACCTCGCCGTCGCGGAACACCGGAACCTCGACGGTGAGCACCTGCCGCCCGTTGATCGCGCCGGTGAACAGGTCGGAATATTGCGGCGACCTGGTCGCAAAGACCTTTTCGATGATCTCGAGATGGCCGCGTGGCGGCAGGCTTGCGGTGTCTTCCGTTGCGGAGGAAAACAGCAGCCGGCCCTTGCGATCGGAGATCAGCACCAGCCCGCCCTTGCCATATTGGTCGAGAAAGCCGAGCGCGATGCGGCGGAAGTTCTGGAAGTCGTCGTTACGAAGCGAATTCGTCAGTGCAAGCACTTGCAAGCCGCCGGTCATCCGCTGCACCTCGGAGTCGAGCACGAGGCGCATGCTGCGCACGTTCTCCAGCACTCGGCGGGTCGCGTCGCTTCGATCCTGCTTGTAATTGTAGAACACAATGCCAACCGCAAAGACGATCAGCGGCAACATCGTTCCCGTCACCAGAAGAGCGAGCCGGACCGGCAGGGTGAGCTTTGACAAACGCGGGCGTCCCGGTTCCGGCGCAGCGGCGCCGGATTATGATTTTGGGCAGACCATACGTGCGGGACTTGCGCGGCGCCATGTTTTTCGCAGATGGCGAGCAGTTCGGAAACGAGATGTTGCAGCGCAGTCCGGGATGTCCGCGCCTGCAGCGTTGATGCTTACTGCATTGTCCCTGCCCGCGTTCGCAGCCGACGAGTTCTACGTCGCGCAGGACGTCAAGACGAAGAAGTGCACCGTCGTCGACAAGAAGCCGACGGACACGACGATGACCGTCGTCAGCCCGTCGGGCACGATCTACAAATCGCGGACCGGCGGCATGAAGACCGTGAAGGTCTGCACGTCAAACTGAGGTGCAAACTGAGGAGGATGACAAATGCCGGTATTGATCTTGTGGGCCGTGCCGGCCGTGCTGGTGATCGGCGGCGGCATCTATCTGATCGGGCATATGCACTAGGCCAGCAGTAACGGGCGAGCGGGTCCGTGCGTGCAGCGCACAGGTCCGCTCGTGGTCCGCCTCCTACGAGAGTGCGACTGCGCCCATACGGACTGGCCGCGCCGGCAGGAGCGCGAGTTGCAGTGCAGCAGGTGCGCCGGGCGTAACCCTGCGACGAAGAGTACCTCCAGCGCACGCGAAATGACTTCCGTCCGGCCGACGTTTTTCATACGCTTCCATTTCGCAAGCCGCATACCGGCTGCGCTCACGGCCCGGCTACAGGGCCGGAGCATCAAAGGGAGGGGAGACGATGAAGCGAAGGTCATTTCTCGCTGGTATCGGTGCGACCACTGCGGCGGCCACGATTGGGATGCCGTCGATCCTCAGGGCGCAAGCGCCGATCTCGCTGAACGGCGCGGTCCAGTTCAACGACGACCACGCCTTCAACCGGGCACTGCTCCGGTTCGAGGAGCTGGTGAAGAAGTACTACGGCAAGCCTGTCAACTTCACCCTGCACAGGAACTCCTCGCTCGGCCTCGAGAAGCAGTATTTCGAGTACATGTCACAGGGCAAGGCGGTCGATTACGGCATCGTCTCGCCGGCTCACATGTCGACCTTCGCCAAGGCCGCTCCCTTCATCGACGCGCCCTTCGTGTTCAAGGGCATCGAGCACATGAACAAGGTCGTCGAAGCCAATATCCTGGCGCCGATCGCCGACGAGGTCGCGGCGAAGGCCGAGGTCGTCCTGATCGGCTATTCCGGCGGCGGCATCCGCAACATCTTCGCCAACAAGCCACTCAAGAATCTCGCCGATCTCAAGGGACTCAAGGTTCGCGTGCAGGGCGCGCCGATCTGGTCGAAGACCTTTGCGGCGGTCGGCATGAGCCCGACGGTGATCGCCTATAACGAGATCTACAACGCGATCCAGAACGGTGTGATATCGGCCGGCGAAAACGAGGCGGCCGGCGTCGAGGCGATGAAGTTCTACGAAGTCGCTCCGCATCTCAACCTGACCCAGCACGCCGTGTCGATCCGGCCGATCTGCTTCTCGGTGAAGACGCTGAAGACCCTGCCGAAGGAGCTGCAGGACGCGATCATGAAGGCCGGCAAGGAGGCCGGCGACTACGGCCGTCAGCTCGAGTCGAGCGAAGAGGTCGTCAAGCTCGACACGCTCGAGAAGGCCGGCAAGCTCAAGCGCGTTCCCTTCGAGGAGCGGGACGCCATGAAGAAGCTTGCCGACCCCGTGATGGCCACCTACGCCAAGGAAATCGGTGCGGAGGGCATTTTCGAGAAGATCAACGTCGTCTGAGGTCTTTGCGTCCGCCGACAGCACGTCCGGGCAAGCCCCGCTTCTTGCCCGGAGCTGGCGGATGAGCTGCTGCACGGAGCCCCAATGTCTGAAATGCCCGTCCCGTCCACACCGTCGCTGTGGCGCCGCGTATCGGCGGCCTATGCGAAGCTGCTGGAATTCCTGCTGGCCACCTGCGTCGGCGTCCTGGTTGTTCCGGTCACGCTGCAAATCATCTCACGCTACACGCCCTTCATTCCGTCCTACATCTGGACGGAGGAGATGGCGCGCTTCCTGTTCGTCTGGACGATCATGATCGGCGCCATGGTCGGCGTGCGCGAAGCGCAGCATTTCGAGGTCGATGTGTGGCCTGACCTGTCGCGGCGGTCGGAGGCCGCGGTGCGAATCCTCGCGCGGCTCGGCATACTGGCGCTGGCGCTGGTGTTCGTATCGGCCGGCCTCGAGTTCACCCGCTTTGCCTGGAACAGGACTTCAGAGCTGGCCGATCTGCCGCTTTGGCTGATTCACGTCGCCTGGCCTGTGACCGGCGTGACGTGGATCGTCTTTGCGGGTGAACAGATCATCGATGAAATGCGCATTCTGGTTGGGGCAGGGCGATGAGCGGCAATATACTCTCCGCCGGACAGGCCGCGATGGTGCTGTTCGGGGTTTTCATCGGCCTGCTCATCGTGCGCGTGCCGGTCGCATTCGCGCTCGGCCTTGCCTGCGTGCCGATTCTGCTGATCGAGCCTCATCTCTCGATGATGATGCTCGCGCAGGAAACCTTCAACGCCTACAATTCATTCATCCTGCTCGCGGTGCCGTTCTTCCTGCTGACGGCCAACCTGATGAGCATCGGCGGCATCACCGATCGCCTGGTGGCGCTGTCGCGCTCGATGGTCGGGCACTGGCCCGGATCGCTGGCGCAGATCAATGTCGTGCTGTCGGTATTCTTTGCCGGCATCTCGGGCTCCTCCACCGCTGATGCAGCGAGCCAGTCAAAGATCTTCATCGATGCACAGACCAAGGAGGGCTACGATCTCTCGTTCTCGATTGCCATCACCGCGGTGTCGGCGGTCCTGGCGGTCATCATCCCGCCGTCGATCCTCATGATCGTGTGGGGCGGGCTGATCTCGACCTCGATTGCGGCGATGTATCTGGCCGGCATCGTGCCGGGTTTGCTGATCGCGGGCGCGCAGATGGCGACGGTGCACGTCTATGCAGTGCGCCGCGGCTACCCGACCTATCCGAAGGCAAGCTGGGTCGAGATGCGATGCGCCATTTGGAAGTCAATTCCGGCGCTGATGACGCCCTTCATCATCGTTGGGGGCATTCTGCTCGGCTGGTTCACCGCAACCGAGTCCGCCTGCGTCGCGGTGCTATATTCCGTCGCGCTGTCGGCGTTCTTCTATCGGGAGACAGGCATACGGGAATTGTACAAGGCCCTGCTCGACACCGGGCGCCTTGCCGGCGTGGCGCTGTTCTGCGTCGGCACCGCAAGTGCGTTCGGCTGGCTGCTCGCCTACTACAAGATCCCTCAGGAGCTGCTGGCCAACGTCTCGACATGGGGCATGGGCACTGTCTCAGCCGGCTTCTTCATCGCCTTCTGCTTTCTGGTGGTGGGCTGCTTCCTCGACGCCATCCCGGCGATCGTCATCGTCGGCACCGTGCTGGAACCACTGGCCAGGTCCGTCGATCTCCATCCGGTCCAGTTCGCGATCATTTCCATCGTGTCGCTGGCGTTCGGACTGGTGACGCCGCCCTACGGCCTGTGTCTGATGATCGCCTGTTCGATCGCCGGCGTGCGGCTGCGCTATGCTCTGAAGGACACGGTGATCATGCTGATCCCGATGCTGCTCGTGCTCGCGGCCGTCATCGTCTGGCCAAGCGTGTCGCTGTTCCTGCCGCGCCTGATCGTGCCGGAGATGCTCAAATGAGCGTCTGATGGCGCGATCCCGCGGCGGTGGGCTGCGGGATCGGCTGGATTGGTTACAGATTGCTCTCGGTGATCGCGGCGTAGACCATGCTGCGCAGCTCGCGCCGGATCGGGTAGGCGCTCGACGGCAGCACCTGCGTCATGAAGATCGCGATCAGCTCTTCGGCCGGATCGATCCAGAACGAGGTCGTGGCCGCGCCGCCCCAATTGTATTCGCCGGGGCTGCCGGCGATCAGCGTCTCTGCGGGGCGCATGGTCACCGCGAAGCCGAGACCGAAGCCGATGCCGTTATAGGCGGCCTCGGAGAACAGCGAGCGCGACACTTCGGGCAGGGCGCGGCCGCCCGGAATGTGGTTGCTGGTCATCAGGGCCAGCGTTTTCGGTCCGATCAGCCTGATACCGCCGAGCTCGCCGCCGTTGAGCAGTGCGCGGCAGAAGGTGAGATAGTCTGCGACCGTCGAGCAGAGGCCGCCGCCGCCGGAGATGAAGGAGGGCGGGGTGAGGAACGAGCTCGTTGTCGGATCGTCCTGAAGTGTCAGGCCTTCGCGGCGCTGGCCGGCATGGAAGGTCATGCCGCCACCGGGATCTGCGGAATAGCAGGCCGCGAACCGATGCGCCTTGGAGGCCGGCACGTGGAATTCGGTGTCGGTCATGCCGAGCGGGTCGAGGATGCGTTGCTTCAGGAATTGCTCGAAGGGGATTCCCGAGATCTTGCCGACGAGATAGCCGAGCACGTCGGTTGCGACCGAGTAGTTCCAGGCCTCGCCCGGCGAGAATTCCAGCGGGATCTTGGCCAGAGCCTCGATCATGGTCTGGAGCGTGCCCGACTTCTCGACCTCGCCGATCTTTTCAGTGCGGTAGGCGGCATCGACATTGGAGCGTTGCTGGAAGCCGTAGGTGAGGCCGGACGTGTGGCGCAGGAGGTCGACGATCAGCATCGGCCGGGACGGCGGCCGGGTCAGAAAGGCCGGCGAGTTGCCGGCGATGAACACGCCGAGATCCTTCCATTCCGGAATGTATTTGGCGACGGGCTCGTCGATCGCGACCAGGCCTTCCTCGACCAGCATCATGAAGGCGACGCTGGTGAGCGGCTTGGTCATGGAATAGATGCGGTAGATGGTGTCGTCCTTGACCGACAGCTTGCGTTCGACGTCGGCAAAGCCTTGAACCGAGCTGTGCGCGACCTTGCCGCGGCGGTAGACGAGAAGATGCGTGCCGGGGAAGCGGCCGGCATCGATGTACCGTTTCCTCAGATGCGCATCGATGCGGTCGAGCGCGGCCTTGGACATGCCGACGGATTCGGGCGAGGCGGGGGTGGGGGCGAGCATCAGTTCCTCCGGGCAGTTTTGTCGGTCCGTTGATAGCCAAATGACGGCCCCATTCCAAGCCGCTCGCGCTTAACGCGAGCGGGCCGACTGGTGTAGGCTGGCCCCTGGAACGCCTCCAAGCCCCCCGGGGCCAATGAGAAAACGCAGGGCAAACCATCATGACCCAGTTCAACGAGACTGATCTCACCCAGGCCGTCGTGAAAAGCTTCGACAGCACGCCCAATCCGCGCGCCAAATTCCTGCTCCAGGAACTGGTGAAGTCGCTGCACGATTACGTGAGCAAGACGGGTCTCACCTTCGAGGAATGGGACTACGCCATCGATTTCCTGACCCGCACCGGGCAGAAATGCACCGACACCCGCCAGGAGTTCATCCTGCTGTCCGACGTGCTCGGTGTCTCCATGCTGGTTGACGCGGTCAACCATCGCGACCGTGAGGGCGCCACCCAGACCACGGTGCTCGGCCCGTTCTATGTCGGCGAGCACAAGGTGACCGCGCACGGCACCGACATCTCGCCGAACAATCAAACCGGCGAGCGGATGTTCGTGCAGAGCCGCGTCACCGACCTCCAGGGCAAGCCGCTGGCCAATGTCCCCGTCGACGTCTGGCATGCCGATGACGACGGCTTCTACGATTCCCAGAAGCCGAACTATGACGAGGTCGGCGCTTCGGCGCGGGCGCGCTTCATCACCGATAACGACGGCCGCTTCTTCTTCCGGACCATTTTGCCATGCAGCTATCCGATCCCGACCGACGGCCCGGTCGGCGAGATGATCGTGCAGACCAAGCGTCATCCGATGCGCCCGGCGCATGTGCACTTCCTGGTCAACGCGAGGGGATACGAGCCCCTGATCACGCACGTCTTCATGGACGGCGACAAATATCTGGATTCCGACGTGGTGTTCGGGGTCAAGGATGATCTCGTCGCCAAGGTCGAGCCGCGCAACGATCCAGCGATGCCTGACGGCTCCAAGGCGAACGGTCAGTGGCATCTGATGACCTACGAATTCCACCTCAAGCCCGGCGGCGGCATGGCGCCGACGCCGCTCGGGGTGAAGGCTGTGGAGCGGGCCTGATGGCCCGCGGGAATGCCGGGGCAGTGCGGACGCGTACGAGTTGGGCCATCCATGCAAGTCGTCAACCTACCAGCGATTAAACCTACACTTGGTCGACTGATCCCGATTCACCAACCCAAGTCTACCTAGGTATGGTCACTTCATACCTGCGCGCGATGGCGCCGACCAAGTGCTTGGTGTTACCGATGCATCCAGAGTGGAAAGCAACGGAACCGGCCCTGTGAGCCGGCAGTTGCGGGACAAGGCCGGCGGCGTAGCGCCCGCCGGCCCTTCTCCCGAACTAGCGGGCGCTTTGCCGCTCAACTGATGCTTATTGCCATGGTTGGTGCAGAGAGTACGCCATGAGAAACATCGCCGATCTCTTGATGCGGTTCTGGCAGGGAAGCCGACCCGCGTCCAATACTCAGATTGCGGCTATGGCTGAAAGCCAAGATCGATCCAGCATGGCTGATTTTGTCAGGATCCTGCAGGCCTACGATCAAGCCCCGTAGGGCCGACTGCGTCAGTCCGTGATACGGATGTCAGAGCAAGTCAAGACGCCGCCTCACCGCTAGACGGGCCCGTCAGCAACGGGCATCTTGAAGTCTCCGAATTCGGCCGGTGCGCGCACAATGCGTTGCGATCACCGGTCAGGGTTTGGGACCCATTCCTCCGCGGTTGCGTCCCAATGATGGGTGTCGTCGAAGTGTTTCCAGAGTGGCCGCCTCGACTTATTTTCACCGGTCTGTCGGTTTGCATTCGGTGCGCGGAGTTGGACGACGAGCGCCCCAGCCTTCATCACCCATTCGCGAGCGTTATATCGGGAGTTCCATCTGATTGCCGCGAGCATTGGATGCCTCCTTCAAAGTAAGAAGCCTTCGCCACTTTAGCCCGAGCCAAGACCCCAAGGATGTAAACCACTTCACAGTTGGTCAACATCTTCGGCATGGGTCACGTTGCCGCGCGATCAAAAGGCACGCGGCGAAACGCAGCATTGTGCTTGCGCGCGAAGGCGCGTCCTTTTGAGGAAGTGTAGTCTATCGCTGATGGGCGGCGCTCGATAGAGGCCAGCGCATGCTTGAGCTTTGGAACAGCTGGTACGACACCTTTGCCTCGGTGGAGGCGCTTGCCACGGTCATCATCATTGTCCTAGTGGCTGCAGGCGCTATTACGCTGGCAGATAGTCGGCGCCGATGAACGCGTCCGACAAAAGATTGATCTAGGGGGAGACCTCGATAGAATTTCCCCATGACCGCCAGAAGCTGACGCTTCGGCCCTAGCGGGCGTGCAGCAGCGCCAGCAGCACGACGACGGCGCAGGCGAGTGCCGCGGAGGTCAGCTTCCAGAACATCAGCGGGCTGCGCTCCAATAGCGGCGTGATCCGCGTGTCCAGATAGGCTGGATTGGGCGTGCGAAGCTCGAAGACGAATTCGGACAGGTCCTCGTGCCGCTTGTAGGGATCGGGATGCAGCGCGCGGCGGAGCGCGCCGTCGATCCAGGCCGGCACATTGCGGTCGTCGTCTGCGGAGCGATATTTGAGCCTCCGCACGTCCGCCTTGCGCCGGATCCTGGCAATCTGGGCGCCGTAGGGAAGCTTTCCGGTCAGCATCTGGTAGCAGATCACCGCGAGCGAAAACATGTCGGAGCGCGGTGAGCCGCCTTGCCCGAGAAAATACTCCGGCGCCGTATACTGGACCGTGCCCAGGATTTCGTCGGCCTCGTCCCGTGGCGCAGCCTCCGCGACGCCCGCAACCCTGACCGATCCGAAGTCGATGATCTTCGCGGTGCCGGTCTTGTCGATCAGGATGTTTTCGGGCCTGAGATCCTGATGCAGCATCTCCATGCGGTGGAAGGCGCGCAGGCCCGCGGCGATCTGCTCAATGATGCCACGCACGGTTTCGAGATCGGGGCGCGGATTGTCGGTCATCCACTGCTTCAGGGTCTGCCCCTCGACGAATTCGGTCGCGACATAGAGATAATTGCGGCGCCGCGACTGCGACAGCGGCTTCAGCACGTGAGGGCTGTCGATCCGGCGCGCGATCCACTCCTCCATCAGGAAGCGCTTGAGATAGGCGGCGTTGTCGCGCAAATCGACCGACGGCAGCTTGAGCGCGACCGGCTCCTCGGTCTCGGCATCGACGGCGAGATAGATGTGGCTGCGGCTGCTGCCGTGGATCTCGCGGACGATGCGGTAGCCGTCGAACATCGCGCGCGGCTCAGGCAGCGGAGGCAGCGGCAATTGTGACGTCTGATTGAAGATGCCGGCCGGCTCGCGCTGCGGCACCGCGTCGATGCGGATAATCTGGACGGTGATGTTGTCGTCGCTGCCGCGCCGGTAGGCTTCCTCGACGATCGCCCTCGCCGCACCGTCGAGCTCGCCTGCGTGCTCGTTCAGCGCGCTCGTGATGAAGCGCGCGTCGACGAATTCGTAAGCGCCGTCGGTCGCCAGCAGGAACGTGTCGCCGGCCTCGACCTCGAACGCCAGGTAGTCGATCTCGAGCTGCGGATTGATGCCGAGCGCGCGGCCGAGATAGGTCTGCTCCGATGACACGATGATGCGGTGATCGTCGGTCAGCTGCTCGAGCGCCTTGCCGGCGACGCGGTAGATGCGGCAGTCGCCGACATGGAAGATGTGCGCGGTGGTCGCCTTGATGACCATGGCGCTGAGGGTGCAGACATAGCCCTTGTCGCGGTCATAGGCATATTGGCTCTTGCGCGTCTGCGCATGCAGCCAGGAATTGGTGGCGTCCAGCACGCGGCGGGCGGAGGTCTTCACCGTCCAGGATTCCGACGTGCAGTAATAGTCCATCAGGAAGCTCTTGACCGCCGACTCGCTGGCGATCTGGCTCACGCTGCTAGAGGAGATGCCGTCGGCGAGGACCGCCGAGATGCCCTTCAGGCCGAGCAGCGGCTCCTCTGGAATGAGGACGCCGTGAAAGTCCTGGTTGACGGGCTTGCGGCCCTTGTCGGAGTGCTGGCCGACCGAAATCAGGAGTCCGCGGGTCATCGTCATCACCAGGAGAGGGGAGCCTCACCCTGCTCGGGCGAGGCTCCCCTGTCGAGACGTATTCGATCAGGCGGCGACGCGGGGCTTTGCAGCCTTGTCGACCTGGCGCTTCGGCAGGGTCATGACGTGCGTGGCGTAGAGGGTCATGCCGGTGAAGGCGAGGCCGCCGACGAGGTTGCCGAGCACGGTCGGGATCTCGTTCCAGATCAGATAGTCGAGGATCGAGAACTTCGCGCCGAGCAGCAGGCCGGACGGGAACAGGAACATGTTCACGACGGAATGCTCGAACACCATGTAGAAGAACACCAGGATCGGCATCCACATCGCGATGACCTTGCCGGGGACCGAGGTCGAGATCATGGCGCCGACGACGCCGGTCGAGACCATCCAGTTGCAGAGCATGCCGCGCAGGAACAGCGTCGCCATGCCGGCCGCACCGTGCGCGGCGTAGCCGAGCGTCCGGCTTTCGCCGATGATTCCGATGGCGGTCCCGACCTTGTCCGGCGGCTGCGTGAAGCCGAAGGTGGTGACGAAGGCCATCATGAAGGCGACCGTGAACGCGCCGGCGAAATTACCGATGAACACGAGGCCCCAGTTGCGCAGCACGCCGCCGATCGTGACGCCAGGACGCTTGTCGATCAGGGCAAGCGGCGAGAGCACGAACACGCCGGTCAGGAGGTCGAAGCCGAGGAGGTACAGCATGACGAAGCCGACCGGAAACAAGAGCGCGCCGACCAGCGGCTGACCCGTGTTGACGTTGATCGTGACGGCGAACCATGCGGCGAGCGTGAGGATGGCGCCGGCCATGTAGGCGCGGATGATGGTATCCCGGGTGGACATGAAGATCTTGGACTCGCCCGCATCCACCATCTTGGTGACGAATTCCGAAGGCGCGAGATACGACATCAATGGTTCCTTTTGCTTCGTAAGAGAGGTCGACGCGCACCTGGCGAGAGCGCGGCTGAACATCTTTGGCCGTGCGGGCTGGCTTGCCGCGCACGAGCGGTATGGAGAGTTGGAAGCCGTGAGAATCGCGTCACGAGGACTGAGCCGGTGAGGGCCGCGAAGCAGTGAGCTTCCGGGATGCAGCCGCCAGAGGCTGCAACAATGCGGCGAGCCGCAGTCTTCGTTGACGGCCCAGGAGAAGCAAGTCGCGTGCCGTTCGGGCCAACGAGAAAGATCAAGCAATCTCAATACGATGTGTTGCTGCTTGGTTGGCTGCCGACGTGCCCCGAGCCTTTTTCCTGGGCTGCTGCACAAGTTTTGTGCGACGCACAAGGATTGAGCAGGCCGCAAATTTCGCGTGCGGAGCGGGGGGTGCGGCAGTCTGGCGCGGTCACCGTAACCCCTTCATTGTCCGCCATTTTTGGCGATGAAGGGCTTGGCATGAAGCTTGAATAGTTCCGTGCCGACGCCATTGAAGCCGTCCCGCGAGACTTCTCATCCGACTTGCCGACGCCACCGGACGGGGGTCTCCCCCGTCGTGCGTTCGCATGCGCCAAAGACGGCGCCGCCGGACGGACGGGCTGCTCGTGTGCACTGACGCCATCAATTCTGCAACGACGCAAAGGACGACATATGACCAAGCGCACCCGCAGGCCCTCGGACAATGGGCTCAGCCGCCGCCAATTGTTGAAGGCCGCAGGCTCTACCGCCGCACTTCTCGCCGCCGCCAAACTGAATTTTCCCGCCGGCGCCTTCGCGCAGGACGCTGGCCCCGAGGTCAAGGGCGCCAAGCTCGGCTTCATCGCGCTCTCCGATGCCGGCCCGCTCTTCGTCGCCAAGGACAAGGGTCTGTTCGCCAAATACGGCATGCCCGACGTCGACGTGCAGAAGCAGGCCTCTTGGGGCACCACGCGCGACAATCTCGTGCTCGGCTCCGAGGGCAACGGCATCGACGGCGCGCATATCCTCACCCCGATGCCGTATCTGATCTCGGCCGGTAAGGTGACGCAGAACAACCAGCCGACGCCGATGTACATCCTGGCCCGGCTCAATCTCGATGCGCAGTGCATCTCGGTCGCCAAGGAATATGCCGACCTCAAGGTCGGCGTCGATGCCTCGCTGCTGAAGGCGGCATTCGAGAAGAAGAAGGCCGAGGGCAAGTCGGCCAAGGTCGCGATGACCTTTCCCGGCGGCACGCATGACCTCTGGGTTCGCTACTGGCTCGCCGCCGGCGGCATCGATCCGGACAAGGATGTCGAGACCATCACCGTGCCGCCTCCGCAGATGGTGGCCAACATGAAGGTCGGCACCATGGATGCGTTCTGTGTCGGTGAGCCCTGGCCCGGGCAGCTGGTGCACCAGGGCATCGGCTATACCGCCGTCACCACCGGCGAGATCTGGAGCAAGCATCCGGAAAAGTCACTCGGCATGCGCGCGGCCTGGGTCGACAAGAACCCGAAGGCTGCGAAAGCGATCCTGATGGCGGTGATGGAAGCCCAGCAATGGGCCGACAAGATGGAGAACAAGGAGGAACTCGCCACCATCATGGCCAAGCGCCAGTGGATCAACTGCCCGGTCGAGGACATCGCCGATCGCGCCAAGGGCAAGTTCGATTACGGCCTTTCCGGCAAGGTGGTCGAGAACTCGCTGCACATCATGAAGTACTGGCGCGACCATGCCTCCTATCCATTCCAGAGCCACGACCTCTGGTTCATGACGGAGGACATTCGCTGGGGCAAATACGAGGCCGGCTTCGACAGCAAGGCGCTCATCGCCAAGGTCAACCGCGAGGACATGTGGAAGGATGCGGCCAAGACACTCGGCGTCGCGAGCTCCGACATCCCGACATCCACCTCGCGCGGCAAGGAGACCTTCTTCGACGGCAAGGTGTTCGATCCCGAAAATCCGGCAGCCTATCTGAAGTCGCTCGCGATCAAGCGCGTCGAAGTCTGATGGAGCCAGCGGCCGCCCATGGGCGGCCGCATCGTCCTTTGCAGCCGGAGAGATATTGCGATGAATATGCCTGCCACGAAGATTGAGGTCGAGACCGCGTCGCCTGCGGCCGTTGCCGCACCGGTCGTCGCGCTGACACCGAAGCGCCCGCCGCGCGCTGAAGCCTATGCGCGGATGGCGCGAGAAACTGCCGTGCGCGTGATCCCGCCGCTGGTCGTGATCGCGCTTTTGACGCTGGTGTGGGAGCTGGTCTGCCGTCGCGCCGGCTCGGCGCTGCCGCCGCCGTCACGTGTGTTCAAGGACACGAAGGAGCTGATCCTCGATCCGTTCTTCGACCATGGCGGCATCGACAAGGGCCTGTTCTGGCATCTCTCCGCCAGTCTCCAGCGCGTCGCCTTCGGCTATTCGCTCTCGGCGATCGCCGGCATCGCGCTCGGTGTGCTGGTGGGGCAGTCGGTCTGGGCGATGCGCGGGCTCGATCCGCTGTTCCAGGTGCTCCGCACCATTCCGCCGCTGGCCTGGCTCCCGCTGTCGCTCGCGGCCTTCCGCGACGGCCAGCCTTCGGCGATCTTCGTCATATTCATCACCTCGATCTGGCCGATCATCATCAATACCGCGGTCGGCATCCGCAACATCCCGCAAGATTATCGCAACGTCGCCGCGGTGGTGCAGCTCAACCCGCTCGAGTTCTTCGCCAAGATCATGATCCCGGCGGCGGCGCCTTACATCTTCACGGGCCTGCGCATCGGCATCGGGCTGTCCTGGCTCGCCATCATCGCCGCGGAAATGCTGATCGGCGGCGTCGGCATTGGCTTCTTCATCTGGGACGCATGGAACTCCTCGCATATCAGCGAGATCATCCTGGCGCTGTTCTATGTCGGCATCGTCGGCTTCGTGCTGGACCGCCTGATCGCGGGTCTCGGCAAGTTCGTCACCCGCGGCACCGCGCTGAACTGAGAGGAGAGGGCACATGACCGCTTATCTGAAGCTCGACCACATCGACAAGGTCTTTACCCGCGGTGCCGCCACCACGGAGGTGCTGAAGGAGATCAATCTCACGATCGAGAAGGGTCAATACGTCTCGATCATCGGCCATTCCGGCTGCGGTAAGTCGACCCTGCTCAACATCATCGCGGGGCTGACCAACGCCACCACCGGCGGGGTGCTGCTGGAAAACCGCGAGGTCAACTCGCCGGGGCCGGACCGCGCCGTGGTGTTCCAGAACCACAGCCTGTTGCCGTGGCTGACCGTCTACGAGAACGTCAGGCTCGGCGTCGACAAGGTCTTTGCCAGGACCAAGTCCCGCGCCGAGCGCGACGCCTGGGTCATGCACAATCTCAATCTCGTGCAGATGGCCCATGCCAAGGACAAGCGTCCTTCCGAAATCTCCGGCGGCATGAAACAGCGCGTCGGCATTGCGCGGGCGCTGGCGATGGAGCCGAAGGTGCTGCTGCTGGATGAGCCGTTCGGCGCGCTCGACGCGCTGACCCGCGCTCACTTGCAGGACTCGGTGATGGCGCTGCATCAGAAGCTCGGCAACACCATTTTAATGATCACTCACGACGTCGACGAGGCCGTGCTGCTGTCCGACCGCATCGTGATGATGACCAATGGGCCGAGCGCGCGGATCGGCGAGGTGCTGGAGGTGCCGCTGGTGCGCCCGCGCAAGCGGCTCGAGCTGGCCACCAACACCACCTATCTGAAGTGCCGCCAGCGCGTGCTCGAATTCCTCTACGAGCGTCATCGCTTCGTCGAGGCCGCGTAACGAAGAGTTAACGCAAGCGGATGCCTGCGCACAAATAATCGACATCTAGCTCAATCCTTGTGCGTCGCACAAGGATTGAGCGAATCGCAAATTTAGCGTGCGGAAAAGCCCTGCCAGAATTTCTGGCAATGCGAATAACGTCCTGAAATCCCTGTATTTCCAGTGTGCGCGCAACTGGCACGGAAATTGAAATGTCTTTGCGCGACGCCAACGACGACGTCCCTCAACATCATCAATCAGCATCGTGAACTCGCCACCGGGGTGAAGCCTCGGAGCGCGCCTCCATGTGAGGCGGAGCCTGCAACGACGCAGCGGTGAGCCTGGAAGGGATACTCAATGACGAAGAATCCTACTTGGATTTCAGACTGGCGCCCCGAAGATGAGGCGTTCTGGAATGCGACCGGCAAGACGATCGCGCGACGCAACCTGATCTGGTCGATCGTGGCCGAGCATATCGGCTTCTCGGTCTGGCTGATCTGGAGCATCGTCACCACCAAGCTGCCGCAGGCAGGCTTTCACTACACCACCGACCAGCTGTTTCAGCTCATCGCTGTGCCGGGGCTCATCGGCGCCCTGATACGCTTTCCCTATACGTTCGCGGTCACGACGTTCGGCGGCCGCAACTGGACCATCTTCAGCGCGGCGATCCTGTTCATCCCGACCTTGTCGCTTGCCTATTTCGTGAGCCAGCCTGATACGCCGTTCTGGCTGATGCTGCTGATCGCCTCGACCGCAGGTCTCGGCGGCGGCAATTTCGCCTCCAGCATGACCAACATCTCCTTCTTCTTCCCTGACCGGATGAAGGGCTGGGCGCTCGGCTTGAATGCAGCCGGCGGCAATATCGGCGTCTCCAGCGTGCAGCTGCTGACCCCGATCCTGATGACGCTCGCCGTCTTCAACCTGTTCCAGGCAACCCCCGTCGACGGCATCTTCCTGCAGAATGCTGGCCTGATGTGGGTGCTGCCGATCGCGATCGCGGTGTTCGGTGCCGTGTTCTTCATGAACAATCTGACTACGGCGAAGTCGTCGGTGAAGAACCAGCTTGCGATCGTCAAGCGCAAGCACACCTGGATCATGGCGTATCTCTACATCGGTACGTTCGGCTCCTTCATCGGCTATTCGGCTGCGTTTCCGCTGCTGATCAAGACCCAGTTCCCGCAAATCACAATTGCGATCGCGTTCCTGGGGCCGTTGGTCGGCTCGCTGTCGCGTCCGCTCGGCGGCTGGCTCGCCGACAAGATCGGTGGCTCCATCATCACCTTCTGGAACTTCATCGTGATGGCAGGCGCAACGGTCGGCGTGCTCTACTTCGTCGGGCAAAAGGATTTCATCGGCTTCCTGTCGATGTTCCTGTTCCTGTTCGTGACGACGGGCATCGGCAACGGGTCGACCTATCGCATGATCCCCTCGATCTTCCGCGAAGAGAACCTGTTCAGGGTGCGCGGCAAGGGCGAGGCAGCGCGCGCGCTCGCGCTGAAGACGGCGAGCATCGAGAGCGGTGCAGCGGTGGGCTTCATCGGCGCGATCGGTGCCGTCGGCGGCTACCTGATCCCGACCGGTTTCGGCAAGTCGATCGCCCTGACCGGCGGCCCGCAGCTCGCGCTCGCGATCTATCTCGCCTTCTACGCCAGCTGCCTCGGCTTGACCTGGTGGTTCTACCTGCGTCGCGGCCCGCAGGGTGAGGGCGCCTCAAGCCTCGCCGAGGCGCGGGTCTGACACTTGGCACGAATGTCGCTTCTCCCCGTACGCGGGGAGAAGACTCTCTGATGACGTTTGACCCATGAACCTTGTTCGCAACGAAGCGCACCAAGGCAAACCGAAACAGACAGGAGAACCACATGACGCCCGAACAGATCACTCTCATCCAGCAGAGCTTCGCCAAGGTCGCGCCGATTTCGGAAGCTGCCTCCGTGTTGTTCTACGACCGCCTGTTCGAGGTGGCGCCGTCCGTGCGCGCGATGTTCCCTGAAGATATGACCGAGCAGCGCAAGAAGCTGATGGGGATGCTCGCCGCCGTCGTCAGCGGCCTGTCGAACCTGGAGACGGTTCTTCCCGCGGCATCCGCGCTCGCCAAGCGTCACGTCGCTTACGGCGCCACGGCCGAGCACTATCCCGTGGTCGGTGCGACCTTGCTGTGGACCCTGGAGAAGGGTCTTGGCGAGGCCTGGACGCCCGAATTGGCAAAGGCCTGGACCGACGCCTACGGCGTTCTGTCCGGCTTCATGATGTCCGAGGCCTACGGCGCGCAAGCGCAGGCCGCTGAATAGGAGATGCCTCGTGAGTGAACCGCTGGTCATCGTCGGTAACGGTATGGCGGCCGCGCGTCTGGTCGACGAGCTCGCCAAGACCTCGCTCGGCCGCTACGCGGTCGCGGTGATCGGCGAAGAGCCGCGGCTCGCTTACAATCGCGTGCTGCTCTCCTCCGTGCTGGCCGGCGAGACCGGCTCGCACGAGATCGAGCTGCGGCCGGCCGACTGGTGGCGCCATCGTGGCGTCACGGTCCGCTATGGCTATCGCGTCACCGAGATCGACACCGGCCGCCGCGAGCTCAAGATCGAGGGCGAGGAGAGCATGGAGTATTCCAAGCTCGTGCTCGCCACCGGATCGACGCCGCTGCGGCTCAATTTGCCGGGCGCCGATCTCGCCGGCGTGCACACTTTTCGCGATACGCGCGACGTCGACCTTTTGCTGACGCTGGCCGCTGCGAAGAAGCGTGTCGTCGTGGTTGGCGGTGGCCTGCTCGGACTTGAGGCAGCCTACGGCCTTGCCAAGGCCGGCGCGCCGGTAACGCTGCTGCATCTGATGGACCGGCTGATGGAGCGTCAGCTCGATGGGCCGGCCGCCGACCTGCTCAAGATGCTGGTCGAGCGCAAGGGCATCCGCATCATGCTCAGTGCCTCGACCGCCCGCATCCATGGCGATGGCCATGTCGAGGCCGTCGAGCTTGCCGATGGCAGCCGCATCGAGGCCGACGCGGTGATCTTCGCCGCCGGCATCAAGCCGAACGTGGCGCTTGCCAAAGACGCCGGCATCGCGGTCAACCGCGGCATCGTCGTCAACGATTTGATGCAGACGGCATCGCCCGACATCTTCGCGCTCGGCGAATGCGCCGAGCATCGCGGCACCTGCTATGGCCTGGTCGAGCCCGCCTATGAGCAGGCGCGGGTGCTGGCACGGCATCTGGCCGGCCGGCCCGCCGCCTACCAGGGCAGCGTGGTCTCGACCAATTTGAAGGTCTCCGGCGTCAGCGTGTTCTCCGCCGGCGACTTCATGGGCGGGGAGGGCAGCGAGAGCCTGGTGCTGACCGACCGCAGGCGCGGCACCTACAAGAAGCTCGTGATCGCCGACGGCCGGCTCACCGGCGCGGTGCTGATCGGCGATACCGTCGATGCGCTCTGGTATCTCGAGCTGATCCGCAATCGCGACAAGGTGGCGGCGATCCGGACCGACATGATGTTTGGTCGCGCGTTCGCGCGTTCTCCCAAGGCGGCTTGATAGAGCCGGCGTGACAGGGCAGCTTGATATGACGGTGATCGATCCCACGCTTCGTGCCACCAAGACGACCTGTCCCTATTGCGGCGTCGGCTGCGGCGTGCTGGCGACGCCGGACGGCATGGGCGGGGCGGCGATCGCTGGCGATCCTGACCATCCCGCCAATTTCGGCCGGCTGTGCTCGAAAGGCTCAGCGCTCGGCGAGACCGTTGGCCTCGAAAGCCGTCTGCTCTATCCGATGATCCGCTGCAAGGGCGTGCTCGAGCGCGTCGCCTGGAGCGATGCGCTCGATCATGTCGCCCATCGCATGCAGCACATCGTGGCGCGAGATGGCGCCGATGCGGTCGCGTTCTATCTGTCCGGCCAGCTCCTCACCGAGGATTATTACGTCGCCAACAAGCTGATGAAGGGCTTTGTCGGCACGGCGAATGTCGATACCAACTCGCGGCTCTGCATGTCGTCCTCGGTCGCCGGCCATCGCCGCGCCTTTGGCGCCGACACAGTCCCCGGCTGCTATGAGGATCTCGATCAGGCCGATCTGCTGGTCTTCGTCGGCTCGAACGCGGCCTGGTGCCATCCGGTGCTGTTCCAGCGCATGCTGAAGAACCGTGGGGAGCGTGGCGCGCGCATGATCGTGATCGATCCGCGCCGCACCGACACTGCAAGCGATGTCGATCTGTTCCTCGGCCTCAAGCCCGGCACCGATACCGCGTTGTTCTCCGGCCTGTTTGTCCATCTCGCCGACAGCGGCGCGCTGGACGAGGACTACATCGCGCAGAACACGAGCGGTTTCGACGATGCCTTGGCGCGTGCGCGCAGCATCGCCGGCAGCGTCACTGCGACGGCGCTCGCGACGGGCCTCTCGGAGCAGGATGTCGCCACCTTCTTCAAGATGTTCCGCGACACGGACCGCGTCGTCACGCTGTATTCGCAGGGCGTCAACCAGTCGGCACAGGGCACCGACAAGGTCAACGCGATCCTGAACTGCCACCTCGCGACGGGACGCATCGGCAAGCCCGGCGCCTCGCCGTTCTCGCTCACCGGTCAGCCCAACGCGATGGGCGGCCGCGAGGTCGGCGGTCTCGCCAATATGCTTGCCGCGCATATGGGCTTCACGCCGCCCGACATCGATCGTGTCAGGCGGTTCTGGAAGGCGCCGCGCATCGCCACCCATGAGGGGCTGAAGGCGGTGCAGCTGTTCGAGGCCATCCATCGCGGCGAGGTCAAGGCGCTCTGGGTGATGGGCACCAATCCCGCGGTGTCGCTGCCCGATGCGGACTTCGTGCGCGAGGCGTTGAAGAAGCTCGAGCTGTTCGTGGTGTCCGAGAACGTGCTCTCCAACGACACGGTCGATGCCGGTCCGCATGTGCTGCTGCCGGCGCTCGCCTGGGGCGAGAAGTCGGGCACCGTGACCAATTCCGAGCGCCGCATCTCGCGCCAGCGCTCGTTCCTGCCGGCGCCGGGCGAGTCGCGCCCCGATTGGTGGATCCTCAGCGAGACCGCCAAGCGCCTCGGCTTCGGCGACAGCTTCAACTACAAATCCGCCGCCGAGATCTTCCGAGAGCACGCCGCGCTCTCGGCGTTCGAGAACGAGGGCAGCCGCGATTTCGATATCGGCGCGCTGACCTCGCTGTCCGACGACGCCTTCGACGCCTTGAAGCCGGTGCAGTGGCCGGTGCGCGAAGGCGAGACGTCCAGCGAGCGCTTCTTTGCAAAGGGCGGCTTCTTCACCAATGACGGCAAGGGCCGCTTCATTGCGCCGGAGGTGCCGTCGCTGCGCGGCGAGACCGGTGCCTCGCGCCCCCTCAGGCTCAACACCGGACGCATCCGCGACCAATGGCACACCATGACGCGCACGGGGCTCAGCCAGCGCCTGGGCGCGCATCTGCCGGAGCCCTTCGTCGAGATCCATCCTGATGATGCCGGCAAATACGGCATCGTTCACGACGGCTTTGCCCGCGTGACCACCGACTACGGTCAGTGCATCCTGAAGGTCGTCGTGAGTGACGGCACTCAGCGTGGCACATTGTTCGCGCCGATCCATTGGAGCGCAATGAATGCCTCGCATGGCCGCGTCGGAGCGCTGGTGCAGTCCTTCACCGATCCGTTCTCGGGGCAGCCGGAATCCAAGGCGACGCCGGCCGCGATCGCGCCTTACGAATTCGTCTTCCGCGGCTTTGCGCTGTCGCGGAAGCAGCTCGATCTGCCGCCGAACCTGTTGTGGACCCGCGTCACGGTCACCGGCGGCTTCGGCTATCTCTTCGCCGACAACGCCGACCTTTCGCGCTGGCCGGCCTGGCTCGAGAGCGTCGCCGGCGAGGACGTCGCCGACTATCGCGACTTCGGCGGCGGGGTCTATCGTGCGGCGTCGTTCGCGGGCGATCGCATCGAGACCTGCCTGTTCGTCGGCCCTGGGCATGATGCGGGCGACCGGGAGGTGGTGAAGAGCCTGTTCGTGGCCGACCTCGTCACCGACGATCAGCGCCGCATGCTGCTGTCAGGCAAGTCCGGCGAAGGCGCCGCCTCGACCGGGCCGGTCGTCTGCGCCTGCTTCGGCGTCGGCCGCGGCACCATCTGCGAGACCATCGCGGCCGGCGCGCGCTCGGCTGCCGAGATCGGCGCCAAGCTCAAGGCCGGCACCAATTGCGGCTCCTGCATTCCGGAACTGAAGCGCCTGATCGCAGCGACGGACACGGCGCCGGTGAAGCAGGCGAAGGTCGCGGGCGCGGTGGGGTAGGCCTCGTGCCTCGGACGCAGCGCAGCGCGTAGCGGTGCGCTGCAGAGCCGGGGCCATCTAGCAGCGAGTGTTTGGCCTTTCTGGGTCCCGGCTCTGCGCAGCAGCGTTTCACGCTGCAGCGCGTCCGGGACGCGAGGGTGGCGTGGACGCGGCCATTCCCGGCCCAATCGACGGGCCCTCGATAGTGCCCTATGGTGCCGCGTGCTCCCCCTCAACACATCCAAAAACAACAATGATGTACCTGGAAACGCCGCCGCGCCTGATCGAGACGAGGCTTTTCTCCGCGATGCCCGAAAAGTTCCGCCGCAAGGGCGTGCGGACCGATTGGGCTGATGCCAACCGGCCGAATGTGCCGACCGACAGCTTCATCGAAGGACCGTCTTTCGACAGCGACGGCAATCTCTACATCGTCGACATTCCCTTCGGCCGCATCTTTCGCATCGCGCCTGATGACGAATGGTCGCTCGTGATCGAATATGAGGGTTGGCCGAACGGACTGAAGATCGCATCTGATGGGCGCATCCTGGTGGCCGACTACAGGCACGGCATCATGGAGCTCGACCCCAACGCCGGTCGCATCAAGCCCGTCCTGACCGCGCGCAATTCAGAATCTTTCCGCGGTTGCAACGACCTGCATCTTGCTTCCAACGGCGACATCTATTTCACCGATCAGGGCCAGACTGGCCTGCACGACCCCAGCGGTCGCGTGTATCGTCTCGCATCGAACGGCCGGCTCGATTGCCTGATCGACACCGGCATCAGCCCGAATGGCCTGGTGCTCGATCTCACCGAAACCGTACTGTTCGTCGCGATGACGCGCGACAACGCGGTGTGGCGGTTGCCGTTCATGAAGGACGGCAGTGTGTCCAAGGTTGGCCGCTTCTGCTCGCTGTTCGGCACCAGCGGTCCCGATGGCTTGATCATGGACGCCAGGGGTCGCCTGTTCGTCGGCCATGCTTCGCTCGGCCACGTCTTCGTGTTCGCGCCGAACGGCGAATTGCTTGCGCGGATCAAGTCGTGCGCGGGGCCGAATTGCACCAATGTGGCGATCGGTGGCGAAAGCGGGAATCGGCTCTATATCACGGAGTCGTCGACTGGCAGCGTGCTGGTTGCGGATATCGGCGGACTGTGAGCTCTAACATGAACACAAAATTCTTCGGCAAAGCCGGCGCCAAAGTCTCCGTCATCGGGCAGGGCACCTGGTATCTCGACCATGGCGACCGCAAGCGCGCGATTGCGGCGCTTCAGCGCGGGCTCGATCTCGGCATGACCCACATCGACACCGCCGAGATGTATGGCGATGCCGAGCTCGTCATTGCCGATGCGATCACGGGCCGCCGTGATGAAGTGTTCCTCGTCTCCAAGGTGTTGCCGAGCAACGCGTCGCGCCGCGGCACCATCACCGCCTGCGAGCGTTCGCTGAAGCGGCTGAAGACCGATCATCTCGATTGCTATCTCCTGCACTGGCGCGGTTCCTATCCGCTCGAAGACACCGTCGCCGCGTTCGAGGAGCTGGTGAAATCAGGCAAGATCAAATCCTGGGGCGTGTCCAATTTCGATGCCGATGATCTCGACGAAATTCTCGACGTCGCGGGCGAAGGTCGTATCGCCTGCAATCAGGTGCTCTATCATCTGAAGGAACGCGCGATCGAGCATGCGGTGATCCCGTGGTGCGAGCAGCATGGCGTCGCCGTCGTCGCCTACTCGCCGTTCGGTCACGACGATTTTCCGGATGCGCGCAGCAAGGGCGGTGCCGTGCTGGAGCGCATCGCAGAGGCGCGTCGCGTGACGCCGCGTCAGGTCGCGCTCAGCTTCCTCACCCGTGCGACTACGGTGTTCGCGATTCCGAAGGCCTCGTCCCCCGAACATGCCGGCGAGAATGCGGCGGCCGGTGATCTCGCGCTAACGAAAGACGAGATTACGGCGCTCGATGCGGCGTTTCCGCGCGGGCCGAAGCCGCGCAGCCTGCCCATGCTGTAATGCACAAACGCCCATTATTAACGGAGCATTGACGCGCGCGGCGGCCTGCGCATATCGGCATCCTGTTTTCGGAAGTTGTGAACGCGGCGCATTTGTCGTTTTTTACCACCGTTCTCGATTCGCATTTTCCCGGGTTCCAGCCGTGACACCGCCGCCCGCCGCAGCCGCAAGGCTCGACAGTATCCCCATGCCCGTGCCGGAGAAGAAGCAGACGGCTCGCCGCGCGCCCGCGCGTGTCGACCATCCCTTCAAGGGCATTGCGCTGGTGCTGCTGTCGACGATCTTCCTCGGCTGCTCCGACGTCACCGCGAAATATCTGTCGACCAGCCTGCCGTCGATCGAGATCACCTGGATCCGGTTCGTCACGTTCGCGCTGATGTTCACGCCGGTGATGCTGCCGGGCTCTCCGCTCCATGCGATGCGCACCGAGCGGCTCGGCCTGCAACTGATGCGCGGTGCCGCGCTGCTCGGCTCCTCGCTGTTCTTCATCACCGGCCTGCGCTTCCTTCCCATCGCGGAAGCCTCCGCGACGGGCTTTGTCTCGCCGCTGTTCGTCACCGCGCTCTCGATCGTCTTCCTCAGCGAGACGGTGGGCATGCGACGCTGGATCGCGACCGCGATCGGCCTGACGGGCGTGCTGATCATCCTGCGGCCGGGCTCGAGCGCGTTTCACGCCGCTGCGTTCTTCCCGATCGTCTCTGCGTTCTGCTGGGCCGCCGCGCTGATCCTGACGCGGATGATGAGCGGGCGTGAAGCCGTGCTCACCACGATGGCGTATTCCGCGCTGACGGGCGTTGCGATCCTTTCCGTGATGGTGCCGTTCGTCTGGGTCACGCCGACCTGGACCGCGATCGGGCTTGGCATCGTGATCGGCGTCGCCTCCACCGTCGGCCAGTGGATCATCGTGCTGGCCTATCGCTATGGCGATGCCTCGGTGCTGGCGCCGTTCTCCTACACCCAGTTGCTGTGGGTCAGCATTCTCGGCTTCTTCATCTTCGGCGAGGTCCCCGATCTCTGGACGGTCGTCGGCGCGGCCTTCATCGTCGCCAGCGGCCTCTACATCGCTCATCGCGAGCGTATCCGCCGCGCCCAGTTGCTGGTGCTGGAAGAGCGTTCCCCGAACCCCTGACGCAAGTTCGCGCGCCCTGTTACGTGCTATCAACGGCTCCAACAATGCGGGAGGAGCCGGATGCGCGCTGCGATTTTCAGGAACGGCGAGATTGTCGTCGACAGGATGGCCGATCCGAAGCCGGGCCCCGGCCAGGTGCTGGTCAAGACGCTCGCCTGCGGCATCTGCGGCTCCGATCTGCATGCGCGCCAGCATGCGCCGCGGATGGTGGAGATGGCCAGGAAGACCGGTCGCACGCCGATGGATCTGTCGCGTGACGTCGTGTTCGGTCACGAATTCTGCTGCGAGATCGTCGATTACGGCCCCGGCACGGAACGCAAGTTCAAACCGGGGACACATGTCTGCTCGCTGCCTGCGCTGGTGACGCCGGAAGGCATCAAGGGGATCGGCTATTCCAACGACCTCGTCGGCGGCTATGCGGAGCAGATGGTCTTGAGCGAGCCGCTCCTGCTCGAGGTGCCCAACGGTCTTGCGCCGGAGCATGCGGCCTTGACCGAGCCGCTCGCAGTCGGCGTTCACGCCGTGGCGAAAGCCAACATCCGGGGCGGCGAGGTGCCGCTCGTCATCGGTTGCGGCCCTGTCGGGCTCGCGGTGATCGCGGCGCTGAAGATCAAGGGGCTGCACCCCATCGTCGCCGCCGACTATTCGCCGGCGCGCCGCGCGCTAGCGGCAAAGCTCGGCGCCGATATCGTCGTCGATCCCTGGGTGTCGCAGCCCTATGCGACCTGGGCCGAGCACGCGCAGATGTCGGATGCCGAGAAGGCGGCGCGGCCGCCGTTCCAGCTCATGCTGCCGGCGCTAAAGCCTGCGATCATCTTCGAATGCGTCGGCGTGCCCGGGCTGCTGCAGCAGGTGTTCGAAGGCGCGCCGCGCGATGCTCGGATCGTGGTGGTCGGCGTCTGCATGGAGACCGACAAGAGCGAACCCATGCTCGGCATCATGAAGGAGCTCAACGTCCAATACGTGCTCGGTTATACGCCGGACGAATTCGCAGGCTCGCTGCGGCTGATCGCGGAAGGGCAGGTGGATGCGGCGGCGATGGTCACGGCCGAGGTCGGCATCGACGGCGTCGCCAAGGCCTTCGCCGATCTCGCCAATCCTGAAGCCCACACCAAGATCATCGTGCAGCCGTGGCGATGACGGTACTGCGTAGGGTGGGCAAAGACGCAGAGCGCCGTGCCCACCATGCATCCGCGTTCCTGGTGAGATTGGTGGGCACGCTTCCGCCGTCGCTCTTCGAGCTATGGCGGACAAGCCGCTTTGCTCAACCCACGAAACCTTTCTCAATATTTTGCCGGCACGTACATCTCCGGCGGGACCGGCCCGCGGTGGTAATCTGGGTTCCGCACGCGCGCCGGCAGCACCACCGGGACCCGCGCGACCTCCTGGTATGGCATCTGGCTCAGCAGATGCGCGATGCAGTTCAGCCGCGCGCGCTTCTTGTCGACGGCATCGACGATCCACCACGGTGAATCCGGAAGGTGCGTATGCTCCAGCATGGTCTCCTTGGCCTTGGTGTAGAGCTCCCAGCGGCTGCGGGCCTCGACGTCCATCGGGCTCAGCTTCCACTGCTTCAAGGGGTCCTTGATGCGCATGGTGAAGCGGAACTGCTGCTCGTCGTCGGTGATCGAGAACCAGTATTTGACCAAAATGATGCCGGAGCGGATCAGCATCCGCTCGAACTCCGGCACCGTCTGGAAGAACTCCTGGTATTGCTCGTCGGTGCAAAAGCCCATCACGCGCTCGACGCCGGCGCGGTTGTACCAGCTGCGATCGAACAGCACGATCTCGCCGCCGGCCGGCAGATGGGACACGTAGCGCTGAAAATACCATTGCGTGCGCTCGCGCTCGCTCGGTGCTGGCAGCGCGGCGACGCGGCAGATGCGCGGATTGAGGCGCTGGGTGATGCGCTTGATCACGCCGCCCTTGCCGGCGGAGTCGCGGCCCTCGAACAGCACCACGACCTTCTTCTTCTCGCTCTGGACCCAGTCCTGGAGCTTGACCAGTTCGCCCTGGAGCCGCAGCAACTCCCGGAAATAGAGCTGCGGTCGACCGCCGGGCCCAGCGTATCGGTCTCCTCCAGGAGCTCGTCGAGACGCGCATCGTCGAGCTCCATCTCCAGCTCTTCGTCGAGATCGTCGGTCATTTCCCGAATAATGCGCTCGCGTTTGGCCATTTCAGGGGTGCGGTCGGATGCGGTCATGGGTCCTTCTCTCGGCTCGGGTGCCAGTCGCCGAGGACCATCGGTGGCGTCTATTGCACCCATGTGACAGCCGCCGCTATCACACCGGCAGAGCGATCGAATACTTCACCTGGCTCAGCGCAAAGCTCGACTCGATCGAGGCGATGCCGTCGAGCCGGGTCAGCTTGGTCTTGAGGAAGGTCTCGTAGGAGGCGAGGTCGGCTGCGACGACGCGAAGCAGGTAATCGCGGTTGCCGGTCATCAGATAACACTCCAGCACCTCGTCCCATTTCGAGATCGCGCGCGCGAAGCGGTTGAGATCCTCCTCCTTCTGCCGCGCCAGCTTGATCGAGATGAAGACGCTGACATGCAGGCCGAGCGCCTTCTGGTCCACGGTCGCAACGTAGCGGCTGATGACGCCGCGCTCCTCCAGCAGCTTGACCCGGCGATGGCAGGGCGAGACCGAGAGCCCGACCTTGTCGGCGAGTTCCTGCATGGTCAGCCGGCTGTCGGCCTGAAGCAGCGCGAGGATTTTGCGGTCGATGGCGTCTAGCTCTGGCATTGGGATGAAACCTGCATATTTTGGGTAGTTATTAGCATGCTATCCCAATATCATCAGGTATTGCGCGAAAAATTGAGAAGTTTGGCGCCCCTCGCAGGCGTATCATCGCCCCACCTGTTTTCCAGGAGCCTTTGCCATGCCCGTCGATACCGCCCGCCTCGACACCTTGACCGCGCTGAGCCGCAAGGCGCTGTGGCTGTCGTCCTGGACCATCCACCACGCCAACCACATCCGCCCCAATGCCGACGGGTTGAAGGTCGGGGGACATCAGGCCTCGTCCGCCTCGCTCGCGACCATCATGTCGGCGCTGTATTTCCACGTGCTGCGTCCCGAGGACCGCGTGGCGGTGAAGCCGCATGCGAGCCCGGTGTTCCACGCCATCCAGTATCTGTTCGGCCGGCAGAGCCGCGAGAAGCTGGAGAACTTTCGCGGCTTCAAGGGCGCGCAGTCCTATCCCTCGCGCACCAAGGACGTCGACGACGTCGATTTCTCCACCGGCTCGGTCGGCCTCGGCGTCGCGCAGACGCTGTTCGCCTCGCTGGTGCAGGATTACGTCAAGGCGCATGGCTGGATGAAGGATCGCCGCGAGGGGCGGATGATTGCGCTGGTCGGCGACGCCGAGATGGACGAGGGCAACATCTGGGAGGCGCTTGCCGAAGGCTGGAAGCACGGCCTGCGCAACACCTGGTGGGTGGTCGACTACAACAGGCAGTCGCTCGATGCCGTCGTGCGGGAAGGGCTCTGGGAAAAGTTCGAGACCATGTTCCGCAATTTCGGCTGGGACGTCGTCATCGTGAAATACGGTCGCCTGATGCGCGAGGCCTTCGCCGAGCCCGGCGGCGAGGCGCTTAAAGCTTGGATCGACAATTGCCCGAACGCGCTTTACGCCGCGCTCTGCTTCCAGGGCGGCGCCGCGTTCCGAAAGCATCTGCACGACGAGATCGGCGACCAGGGGCCGATCACGAAACTGATCGACAGCCGCAGTGACGAGGAATTGCTGGCGCTGATGTCGAACCTCGGCGGCCACGACATGGCGAGCATGCTGGACGCCTTCGAATCCATCGATCACGATCGCCCGGTCTGCTTCATCGCCTACACCATCAAGGGCGTCGGCCTGCCGTTCCAGGGCCACAAGGATAATCACGCCGGCCTGATGACGGTCGCGCAGATGGAGAAATATCGCGACAGCCAGAACATCCGGCCCGGGCATGAATGGGAGAAGTATGAAGGCCTCGCGCAATCCGCCGCCGAGCTCGATGCCTTCCTCGCGCGCGTGCCGTTCAACCAGGACGGCCGCCGCCTGACCGCACCGGTCGTCGAGGTGCCCCAGCAGCTCGCCTTCAAGCCGTCGCCGCAGATGTCGACCCAGCAGGGCTTTGGTCTCGTCTTGAACGAGATCGCGCGCAGCGACGGCGAATTGGCGAGGCGCATCGTCACGACCTCGCCCGACGTCACGGTCTCGACCAATCTCGGTCCGTGGGTGAATCGCCGCGGCCTGTTCGCGCGCGCCGAAAAGGCGGATTTATTCCGCAGCGAGAAAATTCCCTCCACCTTCAACTGGGACTTTTCGCCCAAGGGCCAGCATCTCGAGCTTGGGATTGCCGAGATGAACCTCTTCATCATGCTCTCGGCGCTCGGGCTGTCGCACCAGATCAACGGCGAGCGGCTGCTGCCGGTCGGCACGCTCTACGATCCCTTCATCGAGCGCGGGCTCGATGCGCTGAACTACGCCTGCTACCAGGATGCGCGCTTCATGGTGGCGGCGACGCCGTCAGGCATCACGCTCGCACCCGAGGGCGGCGCGCACCAGTCGATTGCAACGCCCCTGATCGGCATGGCGCAGGACGGGCTCGCCTCGTTCGAGCCGGCTTTCGTCGACGAACTCGCCGTGATCATGGCTTTCGGTTTTGAGCACATGCAGCGCGATCCGGGCGAGGGCGGCTCGGTGTATTTGCGCCTCTCGACGCGCAGCATCGAGCAGGTGCAGCGGATCATGACGCCGGAGCTTGCGCAGGGCATCACCGACGGCGCCTATTGGCTGCGTAAGCCTGGCCCCAATGCCGAAGTCGTGATCGCCTATACCGGCGCGGTGGCGCCGGAAGCGATCGAGGCCACGGGCTTCGTCGGCGAGAGCCGGCGCGACATCGGCCTGCTCGCGATCACCTCGGCGGACCGCCTCCATGCGGGTTGGACCGCCGCACGGAAATTGCGGCGGGATCGCCGCGGCGTGCAGCATCTCAGCCACATCGAAAAACTGCTGGCGCCGCTGCCGCGCGACTGCGGCATCGTGACCGTGATCGACGGCCATCCGTCCGCGCTCGGCTGGCTCGGCAGCGTCCGCGGCCACCGCGTCGAGGCGCTCGGCGTCGAGCAGTTCGGCCAGACCGGCACGATCGCTGACCTGTATCGACACTACGGCATCGATGCCAACGCAATCATCGATGCGGCCGAAAGCCTCACCACCGGCGCGCCGGTGCTGCATCGGAAGATGGCGGTGTAACTGAAAAAGCTCGGTTGTCATTCCGGGGCTCGCGCCGAGAGGGCGCCCGGAATGACGACCGGACAGAGCCTTGCCTCGCCCCGTCTCTCCGCCCATATTCCGCGCGTCCGCCGCAACGCTGGCCCCGCATATGGCGGGTTCAATTGCCGGCGCTTTCGTGCAAGGATGCCTGCCGAAACGCCCCCACATGCCCCCAAGAAGAGGTTAACGATGGTCAATCGCATGCAATTCTACATCGACGGCGCCTGGGTCGATCCCGCCGTCAAGAAGTCGACCGCCGTGGTCAATCCCGCGACGGAAGAGGCGATGTACGAGGTTGCGCTGGGCTCCAAGGCCGACGTGGACAAGGCGGTTGCCGCCGCCAAGCGCGCCTTCGCAACCTTCTCCCAGACCAGCCGTGATGAGCGCGTCGCGCTGCTCACCAAGGTCATCGAGGTCTACAAGGGCCGCCTCAAGGAGATCGGCGCCGCCGTGTCCGACGAGATGGGCGCACCGCTGCCAATGGCAGAGAAGCTCCAGGCCGGCGCCGGCCTCGGCCATCTCATGACCACGCTCGACGTGCTCAAGAACTATCATTTCGAGGAGCCGGTCGGCACCGCCATGGTGCTGCGCGAGCCGATCGGCGTGGTCGGCATGATCACGCCCTGGAACTGGCCGCTCAACCAGATCGCCTGCAAGGTCGCGCCCGCGCTCGCCGCCGGCTGCACCATGATCCTGAAGCCGTCGGAGTTCACCCCGACCTCGGCGCTGATCTTCGCGGAGATCCTCCATGAAGCCGGCGTGCCCAAGGGCGTGTTCAACCTCGTCAACGGCCTCGGCCCCGAGGTCGGCGCCGCCATGAGCGAGCACCCCGACATCGACATGATCTCCTTCACCGGCTCGACCCGTGCCGGCATCGACGTGGCCAAGCGCGCCGCGCCGACCGTGAAGCGCGTCAGCCAGGAGCTCGGCGGCAAGTCGCCGAACGTCATCCTCGAAGGCGCCGACCTCACGAAGGCGGTGACTGGCGGCGTGATGCACATGTTCAACAACTCCGGCCAGTCCTGCAACGCACCCTCGCGCATGATCGTGCCGCTGTCCAAGATGAAGGACGTCGCCGCGATCGCGAAGGCCGTCGCCGACAAGACCAAGGCCGGTGATCCCCGCGCCGAAGGCACCACCATCGGTCCAGTCGTCAACCGCGGCCAGTGGGATAAGATCCAGGGCCTGATCAAGAAGGGCATCGACGAGGGCGCAACGCTCGTCGCCGGCGGCCCGGGCCTGCCCGAAGGCGTCAACAAGGGCTTCTATGTCCGCCCGACCATCTTCGCCGACGTCACCCCCGACATGACGATTGCTCGTGAAGAAATCTTCGGACCGGTGCTGACCATCATCGGCGCCAAGGACGAAGCCGAAGCCGTGCAGATCGCCAACGACACGCCGTATGGCCTCGCTGGCTACGTCACGGGTGCCTCGGTCGAAGACGCCAAGCGCGTCGGCCGCCAGATCCGCGCCGGCAACGTCAACCTCCAGGGCGTGCCCAACGACCGCACCGCGCCGTTCGGCGGCTACAAGCAGTCGGGCAACGGACGTGAGTGGGGCAAGTACGGCCTCGAGGATTTCCTCGAAGTGAAGGCCGTCGCCGGCTTCAACGCGGCGTAAGTTTTTAGCGGTTGAACAAATGACGCCGGAGCGGGCAACCGCTCCGGCGTTTTTGTTTTGGGCGGCGTGTCGCGACACGGCGAGGTGCCGTAGGGTGGGCAAAGGAGCGAAGCGACGTGCCCACCATCACGCCACAAGCGAGCAGTGGTGGGCACGCTTCGCTTTGCCCACCCTTGTATTAGCGCGCCGGATTAGAATGGCCTGGTTCCGTGAGGAATG
>NZ_LBJV01000053.1:0-127898 GCF_028128855.1 Bradyrhizobium sp. CCBAU 11430 | reverse complement strand
GCTGGCGCCGTGCCCACCATTCTTGCTGCGGCGGTGGAAAGACGGTGGGCACGCTTTCGCTTTGCCCACCCTACGAGACCGCGCCCGAAACTACTGCACGCTCAGCGCCACGAACCGCAGCTCGCCGTCGGCGTTCGACACCAGCAGCAGCACCGACTTCTTGCCGTCCTTCTTGAGCTGGTCGACCCGCTTCTGGATGTCCGCGCCACTGGAGACGGCCTCCTGCGCCACCTCGACGATGACGTCGCCGGCGGAGAGGCGCTTCTCGGCGGCGTCGGAATTGGCGTCGACATTGGTGACGACCACGCCCTTGACGCTCTCCTTGATCTTGTAGCGAGTGCGCAGATCCTTGTTCAGCGCCGCAAGATCAAGGCCGAGCGCCTTCTGCGTCACCAGCTTCTCGGGCGCGGGCTCGTCGGTCTTCACCGCGGCCTGCACCTTCTCGGGATCCTGGAGACGGCCGAGCGTGACCTTCTTGGTTTCTTCCTTGCCCTTGCGGATGATGATGACGTCGACTTCCTTGCCGACCGCTGTGTCGGCGACGACGCGGGACAGGTCCTTCGGATCCTTGACGTCCTTGCCGTCGAACTTGACGACGACGTCGCCCGGCTCGATGCCGGCCGGCTTGGCCGGGCCCTTGTCGTCGACGCCCGCAACCAGCGCGCCGCGCGCCGGCTTGATGTTGAGGCTTTCGGCGATCTCGTCGGTAACACTCTGGATCCGCACCCCTAACCAGCCGCGGCGCAGCTCGCCGAACTGACGGAGCTGGTCGACGACGCCCGCGACCGTCTTCGAGGGCACGGCGAAGCCGATGCCGATCGAGCCGCCGGAGGGCGAGATGATCAGCGTGTTGACGCCGATGACGTCGCCATCGAGGTTGAACAGCGGACCGCCGGAATTGCCGCGGTTGATGGATGCGTCGGTCTGGATGTAGCTGTCATAGGGACCCGAGGAGATGTCGCGGTTCTTGGCCGAGACGATGCCGGCCGTCACCGTGCCGCCCAGGCTGAACGGGTTGCCGATCGCGACCACCCAGTCGCCGAGACGCAGCTTGTCGCTATCGCCGAACTTCACCGCGACCAGCGGCTTGGTCGGCTTGAACTTCAGCACCGCAAGGTCGGTCTTCTTGTCGACACCGACCAGCTCGGCCTTGATCTTGGTACCGTCGTTGAGGATGACGTTGATCTCGTCGGCATCCGCGATGACGTGGTTGTTGGTGACGACGACGCCTGATGTGTCGATGATGAAGCCGCTTCCGAGCGAGTTGGTCTTGCGCGGCGGCGGGCCGCCGTCTCCGCGCTCGCCACCCTTGCTGCTGCCGCCCGGACCTTTGCGGTTCTTGAAGAAGTCGTCGAAGAACTCCTCGAAGGGCGAGCCGGGCGGCAATTGCGGCATGGCGTTGCTGCCGCCGCCCTTGGCTTCGACGGTCTGCGAGGTCGAGATGTTGACGACCGCGTCGATCACCTTCTCGGCGACGTCGGCGATGCCCTCCGGTCCGCGCGCATAGACCGGCGTGCCGAACGCGCTGAAAGCAGCGACGGCGAGCGCGGCCAGCCCAATTCGCACACCAAGTCGCGAGCGGGACGGGGCAATGGTGGCAGCGGTCATTGTGATCTCCAGAGAGAGGGATTCGGCGCCAGACTGCGCTTGACGGGAGGACGGCGCAAGCGCGGAGCTTAACGGGCCTCAGAACCCCGATAATACGGCGAAAACCGGTCTGTCGCCTTCACTTTGGCGTTGGCGCGACGCCTAAATGGGGCGCCGCATAACCCAGATCAGGACCAGGCCGACGACGGCCGAACCGATCCCGACCGCCCGCAGGATGTTGTCCGGCGTGGCGATGGCGCTCTTCATGGCCTTGCGCATCCAGTTAGGACTTGCCGCGAACATCAAGCCTTCCAGCACGAACAGGATGCCCAAGCCGATGAGGAAGTCGGCGAACGCAATGGACCTCATCGGATTGGAACCTCCCGTTATGCTGTTCTTGTCTGGACGAAGGGCTGCGAGATCCGCCGCCCTTTGTCTAGCTTACGGCTTCGCCGGCGTCTCGGTCGCCGTCTTGCCGGACGGGTTACTGAAGTACCGGAAGAAATCCGAGTCCGGCCGCAGCAGGAAGCGGGTGTCGTTCGACTTCAGCCCGTTCTCGTAGGCCGTCATCGACCGGTAGAAGGCGAAGAAGTCGGCATCCTTGCTGTAGGCTTCGGCGAACAGGCGGTTGCGCTCGGCATCGCCCGCACCCCGGGTCTGCTCGGCCTGCGAATTCGCTTCCGCGACGATGACGGTCGCCTCACGATCGGCCTTGGACTTGATCTCCTGGGCCTTCTGGCCGCCCTGTGCGCGGAACTCGGCCGCCTCGCGCTCGCGCTCCGTCTTCATACGTTGATAGACCGCCTGGCTGTTCTGCTCCGGCAGGTCGGCGCGGCGGATCCTGACGTCGACGACCTGGATGCCGTAGCCGTCGGCCTCGCGATCGAGCTGGTCGCGGATGCGCTGCATCAGCTTCTCGCGGTCGTCGCGCACCACGTTGATGAAGGTGACCTCGCCCAGCACGCGGCGCAGCGCCGCGTTCAGGAGCGTGGTGAGCTGGATGTTGGCAGCCTGGATCGAACCGACGCTCTGATAGAAGCGCAGCGCGTCCTTGATGCGGTAGCGCGCGAAGGCGTCGACCACGAGCCGCTTCTGATCGGAGGCGATCGCTTCCTGCGACGGGTTCTCCAGGTCGAGAATCCGCTTGTCGATGTTGATCACCGAATTCCACGGCGCCTTGAAGTGCAGGCCGGGTGCGGTGACGACGTCGACGGGCCGGCCGAACTGCAGCACGATGGTCTGCTCGGTCTGCTGCACCGTGAATAGCGACATGTAGCCGACGATCACGACGAGCAGGAGCCCAAGCAGAGTGACGATACCTGTGACCGGGGACCTCATCGGCTACCTCCGCTCGACTGCGGACCGGTGGTAGGTGGCCGCTTGGTCGTCAGTTCGCCGAGCGGCAGATAGGGCACGATGCCCTGGCCCGAGGGCCCGCCGTCATAGACGAGCTTGTCCGCGCCGCCGAGCACGCGCTCCATCGTCTCCAGATAGATCCGTTCACGCGTCACGTCGGGCGCCTTCTTGTATTCCTCGTACACCTTCAGGAAGCGCGCGCTCTGGCCCTTGGCCTCGGCAACCGCCTGCTCCTTGTAACCTTCGGCGGCTTGCATGATCTGCGCCGAGCGTCCGCGCGCCTGCGGCACCACCTGGTTGGCGTAGGTCTGTGCCTCGTTCTGCAACTGCTCGAGATTGGCGCGCGCCGCCTGGACGTCGCGGAAGGCGTCAATCACCTGCGCCGGCGGATCGACCTTCTGCATCTGCACCTGGCTGACCTGAATGCCGGCGCCGTAGCTGTCCAGAGTCTTCTGGATCAGCTCCTGCACGCCCTGCTCGGTGACGTTGCGCGCGCCGGTGAGGATCGGCTGGATCTGCGAGCGGCCGATCACCTCGCGCATCGCGCTCTCGGAGACCGCCTTCACGGTGCCTTCGGGATTCTGGATGTTGAAGAGGAAGTCGCCGACGCCATCCGGCTTGATGCGCCAGAGCACGGTGAAGTCGACGTCGACGATGTTCTCGTCGCCGGTCAGCATCAGGCTCTCTTCCGGCACGTCACGAATGGAGCGGCCGCGCCGCGCCGGATCGTCGATCAGCGTCATGCCGATGGAGATGGTGTTGACGCGCAGCGCCTTGGGCAGCAGCACTGTCTCGATCGGATAGGGCAGATGATAGTTCAGGCCCGGCTGCACGGTGCGAACATGCTTGCCGAAGCGCAGCACGACGCCGAGCTCTTCGGACTGCACGCGGAAGAAGCCCGACAGCAGCCAGAACGCGACGATCAGCAGCACGATCAGCGTGATGCCGATGCCGGAGAAATAGCCGCCCGGCATGATCTGCTGGAGGCGGTCCTGGCCGCGCCGCAGAAGGTCTTCCAGATCCGGCGGCCTCGGCCCGACCGGTTGCGGGCCTGAGCCCCATGGTCCCTTCGGACCCGAGCCCCATGGGCCACCGCCCTGATTCTTCCACGGCATTCGACGCTCTCCTCGGCAGGGTGGAATTGCCCCCGCCCGCTTTGTCCGGTCCGGCTTTATAGGGGACAGGCAAGTCCCTTACAACGCAGCGGTGCCCGTCTTCCGAGCTATGCTCGGGCACGAAAAAGTCAATGTAAACATTGACGAAAGCGGTTAATGGCCGCGCCGCCGACGATATGTCACATAGGAGAAGTCGGCGCTGTCGTCGGGGCCGGCAGCATGGCGGATACGTTCAACCTCGTCCCATTCCGCATTGTCGATGTCGAAACGCGTGTCGCCTTCGGGGCGCGCGTGCACTTCGGTGACTTCGAGGCGATCGGCGCGATCGAGCCATTGCCGATAGATCTCGGCGCCGCCGATCACCGCGATCTCGGTGACCGAACGCCGCAGGGCGTCGCCAAGCGCAACCGCGCCGGCATCGGCGGCCGATGTCGTGACAATGGCGCCGTTGGCGCGATAGGCCGCATCGCGCGTGATCACGATGTTGGTGCGGTCCCGCAGCGGCCGGGGCAAGGATTCGAAGGTCTTGCGGCCCATGACCACGGGCTTGCCGATCGTCAGCGCCTTGAAGCGCGCCATGTCGGATTTCATGCGCCACGGCATGGCGTTGCCGGCGCCGATGACGCCGTTCTCCGCGATCGCGACGACGAAGACGATCTCCATCAGGGCGCACTCCCGGCAAGCCGCGTCAGCGCCGGCCCGGTGACACGGCACAGCGTCCAGTCCTCCATCATGACCGCGCCGAGCGATTTGTAGAACGCGATCGACGGCGCGTTCCAGTCGAGCACCGCCCATTGCAGGCGGGACCAGCCGTTCTCGACGCATTCCTTGGCGAGATGGACCAGCAGCGCCTTGCCGAGGCCCCTGCCCCGGTGCGACGGCCGCACGTAGAGATCTTCGAGATAGATGCCATGGCGGCCGCTGAATGTGGAGAAATTCGCAAACCACACCGCGAAGCCGACCGGATCGCCGTCCCACTCGGCGATCGCGCAATAGAGTTGCGGTCTCTCGCCGAACAGCGCGTCAGCGATGTCGGCCTCGGTCGCCTCGACCTCGTGCGAGAGCTTTTCGTATTCGGCGAGTTCTCGGATGAAAGCGAGAACGAGCCCGGCTTCGCCCGGGCGCACACGGCGGATGTTGAGCGACATCGGCGCTAAACCGCGACTTCCGCCTTGATGTGCGGATGAGGGTCGTAGCCGACGAGCTCGAAATCCTCAAAGCGGAAGGAGAAGATGTCCTTCACATCGGGATTGATCCGCATCACCGGCAGCGCGCGCGGCGCGCGCGTGAGCTGAAGCCGGGCCTGCTCCAGATGGTTGGAATAGAGATGGGTATCGCCGAACGAATGCACGAAGTCGCCGGGCTTCAGGCCGGTGACCTGCGCCACCATCATGGTCAGCAGCGCATAGGAGGCGATGTTGAAGGGCACGCCGAGGAAGACGTCGGCCGAGCGCTGATAGAGCTGGCAGGACAGCTTGCCGCCTGCGACGTAGAACTGGAACAGACAATGGCATGGCGGCAGCGCCATCTTGTCGACTTCGGCTGGATTCCACGCCGAGACGATCAGGCGGCGCGAGTCCGGATTGCGCTTGATCATGTCGACCACGTTCGCAATCTGGTCGATGCTGCGGCCGTCAGGCGCCGGCCAGGCGCGCCATTGATGACCATACACCGGGCCGAGATCGCCATTGGCGTCCGCCCATTCGTCCCAGATGGTGACGCCGTTGTCCCTGAGATATTTGATGTTGGTGTCGCCCTTCAGGAACCACAGCAGCTCGTGGATGATCGCCTTCAGCGGCAGCCGCTTGGTGGTCAGCATCGGGAAGCCGGCCGACAGATTGAAGCGCATCTGATGACCGAACACCGAGAGCGTACCGGTGCCGGTCCGGTCGGTCTTTTCGGCGCCGTCTGAAAGAATCCGCTCGAGCAGGTCCTGATACTGGTGCATGTGCGACTGAGCCTTTGGGGAGCGGGCGAATTTAGCGGCCGCCCCCGCGCTGCAACAGCGGCGATTCGCTGTCCGCTCCGATTATACCCGGAAAAGTGAGTCCTCCCGGCGCAAACGACAAGGGGCGGAACTTACGTCCCGCCCCTTGCCCTATCAGCTTGATCGCATTGCCTAAGTTGCCGGCTTCAGCACCGGGGTCCATTTCGCGATTTCGTTCTTCACGAGGGTGGCCAGCGCCTCCGGCGTCCGCTCCGCGGGACCCGGGATGACGCTGCCGAGCTCGAGCAGGCGCTTCTTCACGGTCTCGTCGTCGAGCGCCTTGTTGGCCGCAGCGTTCAGGCTGGCCAGGATCGCCGGCGAGGTTCCCTTGGGCGCGAACATCGCATTCCAGGCCTGGGCCTGGAATTTCGGCAGGCCCGCTTCTGCCGTCGTCGGCACGTTCGGAAGCGACGGATTGCGCTCCGGCGTTGCGATCGCATAGGCCTTGATGGTGCCGGCATTGATCTGCGGCACGGCATTGACGATCTGGTCGCACATGTAGTCGACCTGCCCCGCCAACAGCGCGTTCATCGCAGGTCCCGTGCCGTTGAAGGGCACGCCGACCGGCTTGATGTCGAGGATCGAGTGCAGCAGCTCGCAGGAGACGTGCGAGACCGAGCCGACGCCGGCATGGGCAGCGTTCACCTTCTCGGCGTTGGCCTTCACATAGGCCACGAACTCCTTCAAATCCTTCGGCGGAAAGTCCTTGCGCGCGAGGATCAGGATCGGGGTACCCGCGAGCAGCGCGATCGGCTCGAAGTCCTTCTCGGGATGATAGGCGAGCTTGGGATAGAGCGGCACGGAGGCGGCATGCGTGCCCATATGCCCGGTGATGAGCGTATAGCCGTCATTGGCCGCGCGCGCGGCGCGGGTGGTTGCGGTGGTGCCGCCGGCGCCGACCACGTTCTCGATGATGATGCTCTGTCCCAGCGTCTGCGCCATATGCCCGGTGACGATGCGCGAGATCACGTCAGTCGGTCCGCCAGCCGCGAACGGTACGATCATGGTGATGCTGCGCGTCGGATAAGTCTGCGCATCGGCGGGCGCAGCAAAAGCGCACAGCGAGGCGAGCGCTGCGGCACATGCGCTCGTGAGCGCGCGAATGAAGGTCATGTCGATCCCCGTCGTTCCCTTGGACACAAGCAAAATGCCGGCCCAAAGGCCGGCATTTTCATTTCACGAAGCCGTAACACAAGTCGATTCGACTTCCGAATGCGGCGCGCCGACGCAGGACCTAGTTCTCGGACTCCGTGAACACCTGGTCGCGCTTCGACCGCAACACAGGCAGCACCGTAAGCAGCAGCAGGCTCGCCGCGATCGCGAGCAGCACCGCCGACAGCGGACGCGTCAGGAACACGCTCCAGTCGCCACGCGAGATCAGCAGCGCACGGCGCAGGTTCTCTTCCATCAGCGGTCCGAGCACCATGCCGAGCAGCAGCGGTGCCGGCTCGAAATCGTGCTTGATCAGCCAGTAGCCGACGAGACCGAACACGCCGGCAAGGATGACGTCGACCGGCGCGTTGTTCACCGAGTAGATGCCGATCGCGCAGAAGATCACGATCGAGGGGAACATCAGCCGGTACGGCACGCGGAGCAACCGGACCCAGATTCCGACCAGCGGCAGGTTGATGATGATCAGCATCAGATTGCCGATCCACATCGAGGCGATCATGCCCCAGACCAGGTCGGGCTGCTTCTGCATCACCTGCGGACCCGGCACGATGCCGTGGATGGTCATCGCGCCCACCATCAGCGCCATCACCGCGTTCGGCGGGATGCCGAGCGTCAGCAGCGGGATGAAGGAGGTCTGCGCGGCGGCGTTGTTGGCGCTTTCCGGCGCCGCCACGCCCTCGATCGCGCCGCGGCCGAACCGCTTCGGATCCTTGGCAAGCTTCTTCTCGAGCGTATAGGCCGCGAACGAGGCGATGACCGCACCACCGCCGGGCAGGATGCCGAGGATCGAGCCGAGCACGGTGCCGCGCAGGATCGGCGGCGTCGAGTCGATCAGATCCTTCCTGGTCGGCATCAGGCCGGTGATCTTCTGCTGCACGAGGTCGCGGTTCATCTCGGCACCGGCGTCGAGATTGCGGATGATCTCGGCAAAGCCGAACACGCCCATCGCCACCGTCGCAAAGCCGAGGCCGTCGGCGAGCTCCGGAATGTTGAAGGCCATGCGCGAGGCGCCGGTCTCGATGTCCGAGCCGACCATCGACAGCAGCAGGCCAAACACGATCATCGCGATCGCCTTCAGCACCGAGCCCTTGGCCAGCACGACCGCAAAGATCAAGCCGAGCACCATCAGCGAGAAATACTCGGCCGGGCCGAACGCCAGCGCGAGCTTGGTGAGCGGCGCGCCGAGCACGGCAATCAGCACGGTCGCGACGCAGCCGGCGAAGAACGAGCCGATCGCCGCAATCGCCAGCGCCGGGCCGGCGCGGCCCTGCTTGGCCATCTGGTGACCGTCGATGGCGGTGACGACCGATGTCGCCTCACCTGGAATATTGACCAGGATCGACGTGGTCGAGCCGCCATACTGGGCGCCGTAATAGATGCCGGCGAGCATGATCAGCGCGCCGACCGGCGGCAATCCGAAGGTGATCGGTAGCAGCATCGCGACCGTGGCGATGGTGCCGATGCCCGGGAGCACGCCGACCAGCGTGCCGACGAGGGCGCCGATCAGGCACATCAGGAGGTTGATCGGAGAGAGCGCGACTGCAAAACCGTGAGCGAGGTTGGCAAAGATATCCATCACACCCTCACTGGATCAGGAAACGCGGGTACATCGGCATCGGCAGCCCGAGCACGTACGGAAACAGGATCGCGCAGCCGATCGTCAGGCAGGCGCCGACGATGGCGGCCTCCAGCCAGCGCGTCTCGTGCGACCCCGTCGCGGCGATCATGAAGCTCGCAAAGGCCGTGACCACGAGGCCGAGCGGCCGGATCGCCAGCGCGAAGAACAGGATCGCCGCCATCACGAACATCGGCCCGCGCCATGAGTAATGGGCCATCGCCGGCCCATCGGTCAAAAGGCCGGTCAGGGCGATGCCGGCGGACAAGGCGACCAGCAGTCCGCCGAACATCCGCGGCGCAGTGCCCGCGCCGAAGGAGAAGCCGCGCATCCCCTGCAGATCGCTCGAGGCCCACAGTGCAAACAGGGCCAGCGCCATCAGGATGACCCCGCCGACATAGTCCTGCGCCGACTTGATGGTCATGAACAGCGTGACGATCGCCACCGCAAAGATCGGATAGGAATAGATCAGCGCGAGCAGCACCTCGGACGACGCCTTCTTGGTGTCACCGGTGGCCGCTCCCATCAACGTACCGGGCGCACCGACGAGCAACGCGGTGGCGTGGCTGATCACGACCGTGGCCGGGCCGCGGCCCGCGCCCCAACCGAAAATCGTCCCTATCGACCAGATGAATTCGAAAATCTGCGGCGCAATCGCCAGCAGACAGAAGCCGAGCGCCACCGATGTGTTTCGGGTGGCAGTCGCCGAGTGGCCCATCGTATCGGCCATGCATGTCTCCTCCGCGACCCGTAAGTCACGAGCACTGTTGTTCTAAATCGGCTGGAAACGGATCCCCCGCCCGACCACTGCCTAGCGATTTTCATTACACAATGCCAGCAAAACCCAACAGTCCCCCGGCGAGCAGGAGCCAGAGTGGATTGATGCGCGAGACCGAGGCGATCACCGCAACCATTGCGGTCAGAAGCACTGCAGCAATTGTGCGATCGGTCGACTGGGCCAGGATCAGGGCACTCGCCGCCATCAATCCGATCGAAAGCGGAACCAGTGCAGCCTGGATCAAGCCGGGCCAGCGCGATTTGCTGGGCCGATTCAGGAGGCGGCTGACATAATAGGCAAGCAACGCGGTCGGCAGGCACATCGCCAGCGTCGCCGCCAGCGCGCCGGGGATGCCGGCGACGGCATAGCCGATTAACGTCACGATAAGCACGTTCGGACCTGGCGAGAGCTGCGCGATCGCATAGGCATCGGTGAACTGCTTGTCGGTCATCCAGTGATGCACCTCGACCGCGATGCGGTGCATCTCGGGCACCGCCGCCGCGGCGCCGCCGACGGCGAACAGCGACATCAGTCCAAAGGTGGAGATCAGCGCCCAGATCGGATTCTCAGGCTTCATGCTGCTACTTTCCGCCGCAGGAAAAAAGTGGCGCCGACACTGATGGGGATCGCGACCAGCAGCACCGCCGGAAGCGGCAGGCGGAGCACGCCGATGGCGAGGAACACGCCGGCCATCAGGATCAGTGCGAGGGGATCCGTCCTCTTCAGCAGCGGCGTCATCATGCGGAACACTACCGCGATCAAGAGACCGACCGCCGCGCAGGAGATGCCGGCGAGGCTGCGGCGCAGCACGTCGAGGTCACCGTAACGGGAGTAGATGATCGCAAGCACCGTCATGATCAGCGTCGGCGGCAGCAACAACCCGGCAAAGGCGGCAAGCCCGCCCGCGATGCCGCGCAGCCTTGATCCGAACACCATGGACAGATTGACGATGTTGGGTCCGGGCAGGAAATGACAGAGCGCAAAAGTCTCGTTGAACTCGTCCGCATTCATCCAGCGGTGCTGCTCGACGATCGCCCGCCGGGCAAACACCAAGACCCCGCCGAAGCCGGCCAGCGACATCCGGGCAAAGGCCAGGAACAGCGCGAGCAGGCCGGGCGACGCGGCGCCGGCGGCCGGTTGATCCGGCACCTGATCTGGTTGGGCCGCCGGTGCGGAATCGTCGGGCATCACAGGAGCTTAGAGGGCCGGTCGCCACGCCGCCAAGCTCCGGCCCCTGCCCGTCCGGAACCTATCCAAAGGGAACCCTGGGATCGCTGCGCGAAACACCTGTCATTCGAAACCTTTGCGCCCTATATTGGGGCTGCCGGTTCGCCGGCTATGGAAATAAACGGTCGTCGCAATAAACCATTCGGACCCGGGGGCGGTACCCGGCGCCTCCACCAAAGCCCACCAACGGGTCGTCCCGAAGCGGGCTTTGGCGGGGGCGAAATAGGATCGACGAGGGCGTAAAGGGCGAACTTTTTCCCGGTATTGTTCCGCCGTTATCGGGCTACTGCAATAGTTGCCAACGACAACTTTGCTCCGGTTGCTCAGGCTGCGTAACGCAGTTTGAAAGACCATCTTAAAGTCCTAACGGGTTAAGCTCCGTTAGGCGGGGTTCGGAGGCACCTGGCAACAGAAGCCTCCACTTTACTCTTGATTTCTTCCCCGGCGGGGACTCCTGCTGACCCGTCAGGCGCGGTACTATTGCGGCTTGGCGAGTCGGCACGGTCCGGCTTCGGGGATGCAACAGGACCACCATGGCGACCGATCATATCCGATACGATGTGCTGGCCCGCGACGCGCTGCGCGGCGTGCTGCGGAAGGTGCTGACCGATGCCGCGGCCCAGGGCCTGCCGGGCGAGCACCATTTCTTCATCACCTTCGTGTCGAAGGCCGAGGGCGTGAAGTTGTCGTCGCGGCTGCTGGCGCAATATCCGGAAGAGATGACGATCATCCTGCAGCATCAGTTCTGGGACCTGACCGTGCTCGAGGACCGCTTCGAGGTCGGCCTGTCCTTCGGCGGCATTCCGGAGCGGCTGATCGTGCCGTTCAGCGCCATCAAGAGCTTCCTCGATCCGTCCGTGAAGTTCGGCCTGCAGTTCGACACGTCTGACGTCGCCGAGGTCGCGCCCGAGACGCTGCCGACAGCTCCCGCGCCATCGGCCGTCGCCGTGCAGACGCCCGCCCCTGAAACGGCGGAAAGCACGGAGGAGCCGGCGGCCCCGAACCAGGGCGGCGCCGAAGTCGTGCGGCTCGATCGTTTCCGCAAGAAATGATCTAGGTTGGACCCGAACCCGTCGCACGCGGCCGAACTCCCTATATAGAGAAGCACACGAAAGAGCCGCGCGGTGTTTCGCGCGGTAGAATGGATGTGCTCATGGCCAAAGCCGCCCGCGCGAAGACCGCCCGCCCCGCCACCCGCATCGAGACCGACAGTTTCGGTCCCATCGAGGTCCCTGCCGACCGCTATTGGGGCGCGCAGACCGAACGCTCGCGCCAGAACTTTCGCATCGGCACCGACCGCATGCCGATCTCGCTGGTGCACGCGCTCGGCATCGTCAAGCTCGCCGCAGCACAGTCCAACCTCGAGCTCGGCCTGCTCGACCGGCGCCGCGCCAATGCGATCATCAGCGCCGCGCGCGAGGTGATCGAGGGCAAGCTCGATGAGCATTTCCCGCTCGTCGTGTGGCAGACCGGCTCGGGCACGCAGAGCAACATGAACCTCAACGAGGTGATCGCCAACCGCGCCAACGAGCTGCTCGGCGGCGAGCTCGGCGCCAAGAAGCCGGTGCATCCCAACGATCACGTCAACATGAGCCAGTCGTCGAACGATTCGTTTCCGACCGCGATGCACATCGCGGCCGCAAGTCGCATCACTGCCGATCTCATTCCTGCGCTCGATGAGCTGCTCCGCGCGCTGCGCAAGAAGGAGAAGGCGTTCGCGAAGATCGTGAAGATCGGTCGCACCCACACCCAGGATGCCACGCCCCTGACGCTCGGCCAGGAGTTTTCCGGCTATGCCGCGCAGGTCGAAAGCGGCATCGCCCGGCTCAAGGTCGCGGTGAAGGACCTCTATCCGCTGGCGCAGGGCGGCACCGCCGTCGGCACCGGCCTCAACTCGAAGCCGCGCTTCGCGAAGCTTTTCGCCAAGCACGTGGTCGGGATCACGAAGCTGCCCTTCACCAGCGCCGCCAACAAATTCGAGGCGCTGGCCTCCAACGATGCCTACGTGCTGGTGCACGGCGCCATCAATTCGGTCGCGACAGGCCTGTTCAAGATCGCCAACGACATCCGCCTCCTGGGATCAGGCCCGCGCTCGGGGCTAGGCGAGCTTGTCCTGCCGGAGAACGAGCCGGGCTCCTCGATCATGCCGGGCAAGGTCAATCCGACCCAGTGCGAGGCGATGACCATGGTGTGCTGCCAGGTGTTCGGCAATCACACCGCGATCACGGTGGCCGGTAGCCAGGGCCATTTCGAGCTCAACGTCTACAAGCCCGTGCTCGCCTACAACATGCTGCACTCCATCCGCCTGATCGCGGATGCGGCGCGATCCTTTACCGAGCATTGCGTGAGCGGCATCCGTGCCGACGAAAAGCGCATAAGTGAGTTGATGCAGCGCTCGCTGATGCTGGTGACGGCGCTCGCCCCGAAGATCGGCTACGACAACGCCGCCAAGGTGGCCAAGACGGCCCATGCCAACGGCACCACGCTGAAGGAGGAGGCGCTGCGGCTCGGCTTCGTCTCGGCTGATGAGTTCGATCGCCTGGTACGCCCCGAGAAGATGACCAGCCCGGGATAGAACTCCGAATTCCGATAGCCATCCGTAATGATACGGACGCTCGGCGCCCTAGAAATGTGCGGCTTTGGGGGCGGGATTTGATTACCGTCAATGTTCCGGCAGGACGGCGTGCTACGCAGCCCTTCCGCCCCTCGACGGGGGCGAAATTCATCGTTTGATGGCCCTAGAGGCCGATTGACGAGGACAAGCGAATGGCGATCAAGTCTTGTGGGGCGCAGTGCGGCACCCTGTTTCTGAGTGTTTCATCCTGCCTGGAAAGGATCGGATGATGGAGACGCGGCATGGGGAACGTCATCAACCTGAATCGTTTCAGGAAGCGCGCCGAACGGGAAGCCTCGGCGAAGCAGGCGGACGCCAACCGGACGAAGTTCGGTCGCACGAAGGCGGAACGGTCGGCGCAGGAGACGCGCGCGGACAAGGCGAAAGCGCATCTGGATCAGCATCAGATCGATCGCGAGGAGCAGCCATGAAGTCGCCCGTCGTGAAACGGTCGATCGTCGTCGCCGGGCACAAGACCAGCGTCAGCCTGGAAGAGGCGTTCTGGAACGGCATGAAGGAGATTTCCGGCTTGCGCAACATGACGTTGTCCGAGCTGGTCGGCGAGATCGACAACAACCGCCAGCAGGGCAATTTGTCGTCGGCGATCCGCCTGTTCGTGCTGGACTACTTCAAGAGCCGGGCCATGGCCCCCCAGCCGGACAAGGTCGCGGCCCAGTAGCCAACCCAGCCCTCGGGGGCGCCTTCGACGGCGCTCCGCCACCCGCACTTTAAAATCACTCTAAGGTGCGGTTTCAGGGAGCGCGCGCGCTTGACCTCAATGCCTTGCGTTGAAAATACAGGGCATGACCGACACCAATGACACGCGCCCGCACATGCCGCTGGGTCTGGCCCAGCGCGGCTATACCGGCGTCATCCAGCATCTTTCCGCTCGCGAGGCGGGCTCGGCGCTCTCCGACATCGAGCTCGAGAGCCGCCTGATCGAGCTCGGCTTCGTCGAAGGCGCCCGGGTCGAGGTCCTGCACGAGGGGCTGGTCGGGCGCGACCCGATCGCCGTGCGGGTCGACAGCATCACGATTGCGGTCCGACGCCGCGAAGCCATGGCTATCATCGTCGCCTAGACAGCGACCGGACCTCTGATCCCGGACCAGTGATTCCATGGAATTACCCCTGCTGCATCTCGCCCTGGTGGGCACGCCGAACAGCGGCAAGACCTCGCTGTTCAATGCCCTGACGGGCAGCCGGCAGAAGGTCGCGAACTATCCGGGCGTCACCGTCGAGCGCAAGGAAGGCTTCTTCGTCACTCCGCTGGGACGTCAGGTCTCGGTGGTCGACCTGCCCGGCACCTATTCGCTGCGCGGCCGCAGCCCCGACGAGGAGATCACCCGCGACTTCGTGCTCGGCAAGGCGTCCGGCGAGACCGTGCCCGACCTCGTGCTGTGCGTGGCCGATTCGACCAATTTGCGGCTGACCATCCGCCTGCTGCTCGAGCTCAAGCGCACCGGACGGCCGATGCTGCTCGTGCTCAACATGTTCGACATCGCGGCCCGCCGCGGCATTACCGTCGACACGGAGCGGCTCGCCAAGGAGCTCGGCCTGCCCGTGGTCACCTCGATCGCGGTGCGCAAGGGCGGCACCGCCGACCTCTTGAAGCTGACCGACGAGATCTCGGCAAAGCTCGCCGCCGAGGCGGCGGCGAACAGCTGGCGCGCGCTCAGCGTCGGCGAACTACGCGCGACCCAGCGCGAGGCCGACCGCATCATCGCCGACTGCGTCAGCCTGCCTGCTAGGCCCGACACCTGGACCGCGCGGATCGACGCGATCGTGCTGCATCCGGTCGGCGGCCTCATCGTGCTCGCGCTGATCCTGTTCGTGATGTTCCAGGCGGTGTTCGCCTGGGCGCAACCAGCAATGGACGTGCTCAAGTCCGGCTTCGACGCGCTCGGGGAGCTCGTGCAGGCCACCCTGCCCGACGGCCTGTTGCAGAGCTTCCTGCAGAATGGCGTGATCTCCGGCGTCGGCAGCGTCATTGTGTTCCTGCCGCAGATCATCCTCATCTTCCTGTTCATCCTGCTGCTGGAAGATTTCGGCTATATGGCGCGCGCCGCGTTCCTGATGGATCGCATCATGGGCGGCGCCGGCCTGCACGGCCGCGCCTTCATACCGCTGCTGTCGAGCTTTGCCTGCGCCATTCCCGGCATCATGGCGACGCGCGTGATCGACAACAAGCGCGACCGGCTGACCACGATCCTGATCGCGCCGCTGATGACCTGCTCGGCGCGTATTCCAGTCTACACGCTGATCATCTCGGCTTTCATCCCTGCGAAGGACGTCTGGGGCTTCATCAACCTGCAGGGCCTCGTGATGTTCGGCCTCTACGCCGCCGGCATCATCAGCGCGCTTGCCGTCTCGTTCCTGATCAAGTTCTTCATGCTGCGCGACTTTGCGCCGGCGCCGTTCATGCTGGAGCTGCCGGACTACAAGATGCCGCAGCTGAAATCGATCGCGATCGGCATCTACACCCGCGCCAAGATGTTCCTGGTGCGCGCCGGCACCACGATCTTCTCGATGATGGTGCTGATCTGGTTCCTGGCCTCGTTCCCGCAGCCGCCGGCGGGCGCCACCGAGCCCGCCATCGACTTCAGCCTCGCCGCCATCATCGGCAAGGCGCTCGAACCCCTGCTCGCCCCGGTCGGCTTCAACTGGCAGATCGCGGTCGCGCTGATCCCGGGCATGGCGGCGCGCGAGGTCGCGGTCGCGGCGCTCGGCACCGTCTATGCGATCGAGGGCGGCAAGGAAGCGGCCGAGCAGATCGGCCAGGTGCTCGCGACGAAATGGTCGCTCGCCACCGCGCTGTCGATGCTGGCCTGGTACATCTTCGCGCCGCAATGCGCCTCGACGCTGGCCGTGATCCGGCGCGAGACCGGAAGCTGGACCTGGATGGCCGTGACCTTCACCTACATGCTGGTGCTGGCCTATGCCGCGAGCCTCCTGACGTACAACGTCGCGGTGGCGCTGGGCGCCGGCTGAAGCCCTCAAAACTAAAATTGCGAAAACAACCCCATGCACAGTAGACCGGGGTTGTGAAATCAATGGCTTACGCGAGTGCAGGAATCATCCGGGCCAGGCGATCCCAGGAAACCGCGACCCTTGATTTCGGTCAATGGTCCACCTCACCCGCCTGTCACGTTTTCTCGTCGTCCTGCAAAGGGAGAGAGCACATGACTGGACATGCCAAGCTGATCGGACTGTTCGTCACCGCCGCGCTGTTCACGGCAGCACCCCTGTCGTTCCACACCTCGCCGGTGGATGCGCTCGCCGTGTCCGTTGACACCGCCGAGGCCCGCGTCGGACGCCCGCTCACGCCGGGAAGCGTTGCCGGCGTCAACCGCAGGGTCCATCGGCGGGCTTACTACGGTGCCGCAGCGGCGGGAGCTGCCGCCTATGGCGCCTATGGCTATCGCCGGGCTTGTGGATATCACCCCTATCCGCCCTGCTATTGAGGCGCCGGTTCGAGGGCGCACAAGCCGTTGAGCTAGATCAACACCGGGCCCCACTCCGGCGGCAGCGTCGAGGTCTGACCGCGTAGGACGGACCATGAACGCGCTGCTCAGGGAAATCCGGCACAGCCCGCTGCTGTGGCTGCTGGCTGTCGTGCCTGTCGTGATCGTGCTCGAGCATGTCATGCCGGACGCGCATACGCTGCTGTTCGTGCTGGCCGTGATCGCCATCGTGCCGCTCGCGAGCCTGCTCAGCCACGCGACGGAGGCCGTGGCCGAGAAGACCGGCGATGCGGTCGGCGGGCTGTTGAACGCCACGCTTGGCAATCTCACGGAGCTCATCATCGCGGTCACGGCGTTGCAGGCCGGTCAATACATGCTGGTCAAAGCCTCGATTGCGGGTGCGATCGTGACCAACTCGCTATTCATGCTGGGCGCATCGCTGTTTCTGGGCGGATTGAGGCATCGCGTGCAGGAATACAACCGGGCAGGCGGCAGGCTCCATTCCGCGCTGCTGCTGATGGCCACGATCGCCCTGTTGTCACCCTCGGCCGTGGCCGACCTCGACTTTGCCGGCCACGAGGCGACGGTGCAGCGCTTGAGCACCGCCTTGGCGGTCCTGCTGATTGCGGCCTACGGTCTCAGCCTGCTGTTCTCGCTGAAGACGCACAAGGAGCTGTTTGCAAGCAGCGACCATGGCGAGGCAGGCGGCCCGATACTGCCGATTGCGATCGCCGTTCCGACACTGGGAATCGTCACCGTGCTGGTGGCACTCGTGAGCGAGATCTTCGTGACATCGGTGCAGAAGGCCGCCGAAACGCTCGGCATGACCCCGGCATTCGTCGGATTCATCGTCGTTGCCCTGGTCGGGGCTGCGGCCGAGATGGCCGTGGCGTTTTCCGCGGCACGCCGCAACCGGCTCGACTTGAGCGTGAGCATCGCGCTCGGAAGCGCCAGCCAGATCGCCTTGTTCGTCGCACCCGTTCTCGTGCTGCTGAGCTACGTCGTCGGGCCGCAGCCCATGGACCTTCAATTCTGGCCGGGAGCGGTGACCATGGTCATGATCGCCACCGTGGTGACGAGCTTCGTCACCAATGGCGGACGCTCCGCCTGGTTCGTCGGTGCCCTCCTGCTCTGCATCTACACGATCTTCGCGATGACGCTCTACATGGTCCCGCCCGGCTCGCACGGCCCGGTCTAAAGCATGATCCGGAAAAGTGCGCGGCGGTTTTCCGAAAGGACCATGCTTGAACAAAAACCTAAAGGCCGCGAGCCGGTTGACCTGTCGGGCAAAACAGCGGCACGATGGCATCATCGGCCTCAACAACATCCAGATCGCGACCAGCTCCGCGCGACACCCTGCTTCCATGGATCGCTTCAGTACCGACAACCTGACCGCGGAGAGGCTGAACGAAAGTCACCTCGCCGACCTCGTCGCGCTCCATCTGGATCCCGAAGCGTCGCGTTACATCGGCGGCGTGCGTTCGGCGGAGGCAACGGAGAAATATCTCGCCGTCAACATGGCGCACTGGGATCAATACGGTTTTGGCCTGTGGACCCTGCGCACGAAAGACGGCGCATTTGCCGGGCGGGCCGGCATCCGGCACATCCTGGTGGATGACGTGGACGAGATCGAGATCGCCTACGCGTTCACACCCAGTCTCTGGGGCCGGGGATTTGCCAGCGAGACCGCGACCGAGCTGACTGAGATCGGGCTGTCACAACTCGAGCTGCCGTCTCTCATCGGCATCGTCTATACCGCAAACGGCGCATCGCGCCGCGTGCTGGAGAAATCGAATTACCTGCTCGAGCGGCGCACGAGTCGTCACGGCGAGGACGTGGTGATCTACCGCGCAAGGCGATGACCGCCACCACGATGCGACCAAATCCACCTGCGGCGAGCACAGGAGCTTGTGTTCAGTTTTGAACCGACAGCACCGAGCTATCGGCACAGTCTATTGCGGCTCGTCCCTTGGACGCTCCGACCCGCAACTGGCTTCTTGCATCGATAGCTCAAGCCGGGGCCATCGATCGCCCGGGCAAACCTCTTTGCGGGAACTCGTTCCTGTCTGAAGAGTTCCTTGGAAGGACCTCTTCTTCGGTCCAACCCCGGCTGCCAGCCTCTGGGCGCTCGGGCAAAATCAGCTTCCGGAAGATATGCGCGAGGGGGTTCAATGACCGGTTCGTCGAGGGCTGCTCCAGACAGCGACCTTAAGGATTCGCCGAGAGTTTCGACCGGCAGCGACGGCCTGGATGACATCCTGGGCGGCGGCCTGGACGCCAATCGGATGTATCTTTACGAGGGCCGGCCCGGCACCGGCAAGACCACGATCGCGCTGCAATTCCTTCTGAGAGGTGTGCGTGATGGCGAACGCGTGCTCTATATCTCCCTGTCCGAAACCAAGAGGGAGCTGAGTGTCGTCGCGCGTCGGCATGGCTGGTCGCTGGACGGGGTCGACATCTTCGAACTGGTGCCACCGGAGACGACGCTCGACCCGGAGCGCGAGCTCACGGTCTTCCATCCCGCCGAAATGGAGCTGAGCGAAACCACCAATTTGATCTTCAGGGAGGTCGAACGAATTGATCCCACCCGCGTGGTGCTCGACAGCCTGTCCGAACTGCGCCTGCTGGCGCAGAACCCGCTGCGCTATAGGCGTCAGGTTCTGGCCCTGAAGCACTTTTTCACCAACCGCAACTGCACTGTCGTTCTCCTCGACGATCTCTCGTCCTCTCAGGACGACCTGCAACTGCATTCGATTGCGCACGGCGTGGTGATGCTCGAACAGCTCGCCATCGACTATGGGGCCGAGCGGCGCCGTCTTCGCGTGATCAAGATGCGGGGCATCCGGTTTCGCGGTGGTTACCACGATTTTACAATTTCGGAAGGCGGCTTGCGGATCTTCCCCCGGCTCGTCGCGGCCGAACATCACAAGTCCTTCGCCGGTGAGCCCATGTCCAGCGGCAACGCCGAGCTCGATCAGCTCTTGGGAGGCGGGCTCGAACGCGGCACCAACGCGCTTCTGCTCGGCTCTGCCGGTGCGGGCAAGTCGTCGGTCGCACTGACCTATGCCATTGCGGCGGCCGAACGTGGCGAGCACGCCGTATTCTTCGCATTCGATGAAGGCCGTGGAACGGTCGAAGCACGTGCACGGACACTTGGCTTGCCTCTGGAGAAACATCTCGCCTCGGGAAAAATCCGGTTTCAACAGATCGATCCGGCCGAACTGTCGCCCGGTGAGTTCGCGGCGACGCTCCGCCGAAGCGTCGAGGCCGACAACGCCCGCCTTGTCGTCATCGACAGCCTGAACGGTTACCTGAACGCGATGCCGGATGAACGTTTTCTCATCCTGCAGATGCATGAACTCCTGAGCTACCTGGCACAGCAGGGAGTCCTCACCATCCTGATCCTCGCTCAGCATGGGCTTGTAGGTCCCATGGATACGCCGCTCGACATCAGCTATTTGAGCGATGCAGTGCTGATGCTGCGCTATTTCGAATTCGGTGGAACGGTGCGGCGCGCCTTGTCAGTCGTCAAGAAGCGTAGCGGCAATCACGAGCATAGCATTCGCGAATTCCGGCTTGGCAGCAGCGGGATCAGGCTCGGCCCGCCACTGCAGGAGTTCAGCGGCATCTTTTCCGGCAATCCGCATTATACCGGCAGGGCACTGCCGGAAGGGCCATTCGAATGAGCCTCGACCCGGATCACCGCGTTCTCGTATTCGCCCCGATCGGCCGCGACGGGCCGGCATCGACCGAACTCTTTCGCGGCGCGAGCCTGGAGGCGGTCAACTGCCGCGATCTGTCCGCGCTCGTCAGCGCGATGACCGAAGGCGTGGGCGCGGTCTTCCTGGCCGAGGAAGGATTGTTCGGGAGAGACACGGCGCCGCTGGCACAATGGATCGAGCGCCAACCGCCGTGGTCCGACCTCCCTTTTGTCGTTCTCACCAGCCATCGAGAACAGCCGGCGGTCGTCGCGTGGCGACGCAGTATCGTCGAGCTTCTCCGTAACGTCTCGCTGCTCGAACGGCCGGTTCAGCCGATCACGCTGACCAGCGCCATCCAGTCGGCGATCCGGGCACGCCGGCGTCAATATGAAATCCGGGCTCTGCTCGAGGCCCGCGAGCAGACCGCGCAGGAGCTCGAGAAGCTGGTGGTCGAGCGGACGCGCGAACTGAAGGAAGCCAACGAGCAACTGCGTCTCGAAATGAACGAGCGCGCTCGCGTCGAGGAGACGCTTCGCCAGGCTCAGAAGATCGAAGCCATCGGCCAGCTCACCGGCGGCGTAGCTCACGACTTCAACAACCTGCTGATGGTGATTTCCGGCGGCCTCGACATGCTCGACCGCCAGACGGACCCCAACCGCCGTCGCCGCTTGATGGACGGGATGATCCAGGCGGCGCAGCGCGGGGCCAGCCTGACCAAGCAGCTTCTGGCGTTTTCGCGCCGACAGAAGCTGCGCCCGGAACCCGTCGACGTCGCCGCACAGATCGGTGGCATGCGCGAGCTGCTCGATCGAAGCCTGAGAGGCGACGTCCATGTCGAGTTCGAATTTCCGGATTCGCTGTGGCCGGTGGAGGTCGATCCCGGGGAGCTCGAGCTGGTGATCCTCAACCTGGCCGTCAATGCCCGCGACGCCATGCCGAACGGCGGCACGATCCTCGTCCGCGGCGAAAACCTGCCCGAGCTGAACGACGCGGAGATCGCCGGCGACTATGTCCGGCTGTCCGTGATCGACACAGGTGTCGGCATGGCTCCGGAGATCCTGTCGCGGGTCTTCGAGCCCTTCTTCACGACCAAGGACGTCGGCAAGGGCTCGGGCCTTGGGCTCGCGCAGGTCCATGGATTTGCGACGCAGTCTCGGGGCACGGTCCGCATTCAATCGGAGGCCGGCCGGGGCACCAGCATCGAACTGTACCTGCCGCGATCGTTCGATGTACCTTCGAGCGAGCGGCACCTCATCGACCTCACCAGGGTGCGACCGAAGAAAAGCAACCAGGGCCGAATCCTGCTGGTCGAAGACGACGACGAGGTTGCCGCACTGGTCGCCGAGATGCTCGGCCAACTCGGTTACGAAGTCACACGCGCCGCCAGCGCTGCCGCGGCTCTCGGCGCTTTGGCCGATGGTCGCTCCGTCGATGTGATCTTTTCGGACATCATGATGCCCGGCGGCATGAATGGGGTTGAACTCGCACACGAGATCAAACGGCGTCGCAACGACATACCGGTTCTGCTGACCAGCGGCTACGCCGAAGCCTCCGTCCATGAGGCGCAGGCGGCGGGCATCCAGATCCTGGCGAAGCCCTACCACATCGACGAGCTGTCTGCGGCGCTGAGCGCGGCGAGGTCAAGTCTACGGCTCGATGCAGGATCAAAGCGCTCGGGTTCGTACTGACTTCGAACGAACGGGACGGCACCGAACCGCATCGCCGGCCGCCGTCACTTCCCGCGATGACGCAGTGCGTCGACGATGACCTTGAAGCGGTGCCATCGCTTGCCGCAGCCGCTCGCCGGCCTCCGTCAGGCCGACGCTGCGGGTGGTCCGCGTCAAGAGCCGGATACCCATCTGCTCTTCGAGACGCTTGATGGTGTAGCTCAGTGTCGACTGGGCAACGCCGAGCTTGGCCGCCGCTTTGGTGAGCCGAGCTACTTGGCGATCGTGAGGAAGGAAAGAAGGTCGTTGAAATCCTGCCTGGCCATCGCCTTCCACCGCCGAGAGTTCCCATTTATGCCTCCCATCGATCAACGCAAGCGGATTAATCCATCTAATCGGATCGCCCGCCGGGCGTTATGTCCAATGGCGGAGGCGGCCGCGGCTCTCGTGCCCTCCGGCCCCGACCACAGGCGCATGTATCATGTCCAGACGTTGCTTCACGCGCCGGACCGTTGTCGGCGGCCTCGTGGCCATCGCCGCGGTGCCCGGCTTCGTCGCCGGCCTCACCCTGACGAACGCCGCCGGGCGGACGGGAGCTGCGAACATGCAGATGCGATGCGCCTTCGACCGCCACAGTTTTACGGCAACCCTTCTGGACAACCCGTCGGCGAGGGACCTCGTCGCTCTGCTGCCGCTCGACCTCGCCATCGAGGACTATTCGACCAACGAGAAGATCGCCTATCTGCCGCGCAAGCTGACGGAGCTCGACAGCGTCCCGTTCGCCGACGAGGCGCCGGGCGATCTCTGCTACTTCGCGCCCTGGGGCAATCTCGCCTTCTTCCACGGCAGCTATCGCTACTCGAAGGGCTTGATCCGTCTCGGCCATCTCGACGGCGGCGCTCAGCCCCTGCTCACGCGCGGAAAATATCCGCTGCGGCTCGAGCTTCTCTCCTGACGATCAAACCCGAAAGGTTCAGCCATGCTGGCAACACTCATGTATGGTCCCGGCGACATCCGCTGCGAAGAGGTCGACGATCCCAAGATCCTCAAGCCCACCGACGCCATCATCAAGCTGTCGGCAACCTGCATCTGCGGGTCCGACCTCTGGCCCTATCGCGGCCTGCAGCCGATCGACGGTCGTGCGCAGCACATGGGCCACGAATATTGCGGCGTGGTCGTGGAGGTCGGCAGCGCGGTGAAGACGGTGCGACCCGGGCAGTTCGTCGTCGGCTCGTTCTGCATCTCCGACAACACCTGCCCGCATTGCCGCTTCGGCTTCCATTCCTCCTGCGTCCAGCGCGAATTCATGTCGGGCGCGCAAGCCCCCTACGCGCGCGTTCCGCTGGCCGACGGCACCCTGGTCGCAACCGCTGAGCATCCGTCACCCGATCTCATTGCCGACCTGCTCGCGACCTCCGACGTGCTTGGCACCGGCTGGTATGCCGCCGATGCCGCCAACGTTCGCAAGGGATCGACCGCGATCGTAGTCGGCGACGGCGCCGTCGGCCTGATGGGCGTGCTGGCGGCCAAGGAGATGGGCGCCGAGCGGATCATCGCCATGAGCCGACACAAGACGCGGCAGCAGCTCGCGGTCGAATTCGGCGCCACCGACATCGTGGCCGAGCGCGGCGAGGCGGGAATTGCCCGCATCAAGGACCTCACCGATGGCGTCGGCGCCGATTCCGTTCTGGAGTGCGTCGGCACGCAGGAATCGATGGCGCAGGCGATCGCCTGTTCGCGGCCCGGCGGATCAATCGGCTATGTCGGCGTGCCGCACGGCGTGACCTTCGACGGCCAGGCGATGTTCTTCGCGCAGCGGCGCATGCTGGGCGGACCGGCCCCCGTCCGGCGCTTCCTGCCTGACCTGATCGGCCGCGTCCTCGCCGGCAAGATCAAGCCGGGAAAGGTGTTCGACCTCAAGCTGCCGCTGTCCGATGTCGCCGAGGGATACCGCGCCATGGACGAACGGCGCGCGATCAAGACGTTGATCACCCTCTAAGATGGGGCGACGCCTCACGGCGAAGCGAGAGAGATGATGACGGTGTGTGAGGCAGCTTACCGGAAATACCCCAGCACGAGATCGATGTCCGAGCTTCCGGCCACCGTCCCGTTCAGCTCGGCGTCGATGACACGCCGGCAGGCGTCGATCGCGGCGTGGTCGCCGAGGTCATTGGCGGCTTCCAGCACGAGCCAGGCAGCGTCCACCGACGCCTTGTCGGGCGCTCCCGCGCCGAGATCGGCGGTCACGGCGCTGTTGAGGTTCTTCTTGCGAACCGCGGTGCCGAATTGAGGCAACATTGCAAATACTCCCCTTTGAAGTCCGGGACGATGCTCAGTGCACCTGTTCAGTGGACCTGAAGCTCGGGCTGACGGCCGCCCGCGGTGGAATCGCCGGCGGTCTTGCGCGACTGGTAGAACTTCAAGACGCTGCGCGAGGTCTCGATCTTCAGCCGGCCGAAATCCCGCTCGTTGTCGTGCAGCTCGCGCGCCGTGATCAGATGATCCTTGGCGCCGAGGAACAGCAGCGACATGGTCGTGTCCCAGGAGAAGTCGAGTGCCTTGCACAGCACCAGAATCATCTCGCGGTTGCGGTCCATCATCGCGCGCTCGATCACGTCGACCGGCAACGCCGACAGCAGCGACAGGCCGATCTGCACCTCGTCGAAGCGGTGCTGGCGCGCATAGTTCGAGATCGAATCCTGGTTGAGGTTGCCCTGGCGATACTGCGTCGTCACCACGCGCTTGGCGACGAAATAGCTGCGCGATGACGGGCCGAACTTGGACTGAAGATCGCCAGTGACCTCGGTCACCGAGCTCTGGATCTGCGCCATCATTTCGGGCCGCTCGGTCTCGAGGCGGCGGCGGACGTCTTCCGACGCCTTCGAGATCAGCTGCTGGAAGATGTGGCGCGGCACGTCCTTGCGCAGGCCGAGCTGCTCGGCGAGGATCGAATCGCCTTCGGCGCGGCGGACCATGTGCAACAGGCCCGAACCGGAGAAGCGCGCGCCCTCGTTCCTGGCCACCGAGGTCACGACCTCCTGATCGCCGCGCTTGACCAGCACGTCGGTGACGGCCTCGCCGATCGATTTGCGCTGGGCGATTGCGAGTAGATGCGATTGGCCCTTGGTCATGGCGCTCTCGACCAGCATCTTCTCGTCGAGACGAGTGGAGTCGCGCAGCACGGGACCGGCGACCTCGATCTCGTCGTCGAGCGCCAGCTTTTCGATGACGTTGAGCGGAGCGTGATCGCATGCCGACATCAGCTCCGAGAGCTGCGCGCGCGCGGCGACCTCGATCTCGTCGGCGAGCCGCCCGATGACCTCGCCGAACATGCTGATCTCGTCGTCGCTGTAGCGGCCGGTGATCAGAATGTCGGTCGCATGCCACAACGCCTTCGCCCGGCTCTCGTCAGTGCCGCGCGCGATCGCGTCGTCCAGATCCTGTAGAAGCGTTTTCGCCCCGTTCATCTCGATAACCCCAGTTCTTGGCGAGTAATTCTTGGCAGTTCTTTTGGCGCGGCGCCCCGCCGCTCGTGGCGGGACACCGGATTCCTCTGGGAACTGACGCTAGAGATCAAACGCGAGAATTCGGTAAAATCGGCAAATCAGTTTTGCCGGGCAAAATTCATTCAAATGCGAGGGAATGGATTCACGGGCGGACAAGGCGGCTCGGAAGGTGCGCTCCCTCTCTCGCTTGCGGGAGAGGGTTGGGGAGAGGCTGTCTCAACGGAGAGACTCCCAATGTGGAGAGAGCCCCCACCCGGTGCTTCGCGCCGACCTCCCCCGCAAGCGGGAGAGGTTGCACCGAGCCCGCGCGTTCATCTCACTAAAGTCACCCTTACGGATTCTGCGGCGTCAGGACCAGCGGCGGCTTCGGCTTGGGCTTGGCGGGCGGCGGACCCGGTGCAGGCTTCACGTCGATGGCCGGCGGCAGCGGCGCAAGCTGTTGGGCGAGCGGCGGGCTTGGCGCGGCGGGCGCGGCCTGCGGGGCCTTTGGCAGCGGCGCGGCTTTCGGCTTTGACGGTGCGCGGCGGGGATCCTGGCCCGGCAGCGGCACATTGACCGGCGCCTGCTCCGGCGCGGGATCGGGCGAGACCAGCGTCGGCAGCGCGGCGGTCGCCGGCGGCGGCTCGCCGCGCTCGATGGCGTCGAGCCGGCGCGTCTCGCGGTCGATCGTGCGCACCGCAAGCCACGACGACAGCGGCGCAAGGTCGATCGTGCGATTGAGCCTGTCGGGCGGGCCCGCCGCGAACAGCTGGATTTCGGGCGGGGCGCCGGAGAGCCCGGTCATGATCGGCGTCAGGCTGGCGCGGATGTCGGCCTGATCGGCGGGAATGTCGTAGCCGCCGGAGACGATGGCGCGGGCATTCTTCGCTTCGAGCGGGGTCGCGCCGACGCGCAAGCGTCCGTCGCGGATCGTGAACGGGATCTGCGCCGAGGCCACCGCGATCGGCGCGGCGGCAAGCGCGGGCTCGACGAGCTGCCGCAGGCGGTTGTCGTCGGCGACCTGGCCACCGTCGCTGGCGCGGATGGCGATCTCGAAGGCGCGCGGATTGAGGCCGCCGATTTCCGCGGAGTCTAGCGTCACCGCGCCGTTGCCGGCGAGCGCGCCGGTGAGCGCCGCGACGCTGCGGCCCTGGCTGGTCAGCGCCATCTGCACCGTGGCGCGCCCCTTCGGCAGCGCGAGATCGCGATAGCGCAGCGTCGCCGCATCGACATTGCTGAGATCGATGCGCGCGTTCAGCGCAAGACCATTCGCGCCGTTGCGTGCGTCGAAGCTCGCCGACATCTCGCCGCCACTGAGGCCGCCCTTCAGCGCATCGAGTGCGAGCGACTGGCCGTCGCTTCGAAGCGTGCCGCCGAACGGGCGCAGCTCGATGCCACCGGGCAACATCCCGCGCAGCGCCTGGAAAGCGATGCGGCCGCGCCAGCCGCCCAACAACCCCGCACTCAGCGGCTCGCCGGACTCGTGCCCGGCGGCGCCGATCGCCATCGCGAGCGCGGGCGCCAGATCGAGCGTATCGAGGCCGACTTCGCCGTCGACGCTCCTTTCCTGATCGAGCGTCACCGCAAGATGGCCGCGCAAATGCGAGCCGGCCGCGTTGCCGTCGAGATCGTCGAAGGTCAGGCGGTTGCCGGAGAGCGTGAGGCGGGAGGACAGGCTCACGGCCTGCATCGATTTGTCGGCCGGGCTGGTCCCGAACAGCGGCGCCAGATTGGCCTTGCGCACGCGCAGATTCACGCTGGCTTTCGACTCCGACAATTCGACGCTGCCCTGCGCATCGGCGTCCAGCCCGCCGCCGCTGAGCTTGGCATTCAATTGCAACGGCCGCCGCCACGCTCCGGTCAGCTTGCCTTCGAATTGCGAAGCGCCCTCGCCTGCAGCCACCACGCGATCGAGCCCGAGCAGCACCAGCAGCGCGCCGGCCTGCGGGGCCGATACCTTCGAGTCCAGCGTGAAGTCGCTGTTGCGCAATTTGTCGATATCGACGCCGTTGACCGCCGCCGCCGGCATCTGCGCGGCCAGCGTCGCCGTCGCCTTGAGCTGCGGCGCGTCGAGATCAAGCACGGCGCGGGCATTGCTGCGATCGGCATGCTCGGCATTCTTGTCGAGGCTGAGATCGAGCTTGAGGCGGGTCGCGCCTGGCAATGACGGGATGGCATCGAAACGCGCGCGCACCGCGGGCGCAAACGGCTCGACTAACGCGGTGAGCTCGCGCAGCGAATTGGCCGAGGATTTCAGCGCGAGCTTGCCGGTGGCTTTGGTGCGGTCGAAGCTGCCGCTCGCCTCCGTGGTCACGCCGCTGGCCTGGCCGAAGCGCAGCTGCTCCAGCGACAGCGATGCGGGGCCGAAAGCGAGCTTTGCCGCGAACGGCCGCAGCTCCTGGCCGGCGGAGATCGCGCGGCCGATATCGAGCGAGAGCTTTGCCTCTTCCGGCCATTCGCCTTGCGGCCCCGCAAGCGCGCGCACGAAGCTTGCGGCGGTATCGAGGTCAAGACGGTCGGCTTTGAGCTCGGCGTCGATCCGCGAGCCCTTGCTCGCGCCTGTTTGCACGAAGGCGATGCGGCCCTCGACGGTGCCGCCTTCGATGTCGGCCTTCAGCCTGTCGATGGCGAGATGGTTGGCGGCGATCGTCACGTCGCCGGCAAGACGCAGCGGCCGCGTGCTGCGGCGGTTGATCTCGCTGCGGCCCTGGAGCCAGGCCACCAGCGCGTCAGGATCGGAGGATTCGACGCTGAGACGGCCGCTGAAACTGTCGGCGCCCGGGGCTGCGCCGTTGAGCGAGAGCTGCGTCATGCCGGGCGCGCGCAGCTCGAGCCGCTGGAACGTCCAGGATCGTCCATCGGTCTGAAGCTCGGCCGCGATGTTCTGCAGCGGGCGGCCACCGAGCATGATCTGGTCGGAGTTGAACTCGATCTGCGCCGGGATCGGCGCCTGCGGAATGGCAGCCAGCCCCGCGCGCAGCGCCGGCAGGATGCGGAGCGGCTCGGCATCGTCCTTGCCCGCGAGCTTGTCGGCATCGACCTGGCGCGCCGACAGCACCGCGCGCAGCAGCGGCGCGGCGCCGAATCTGAGGTCGCCGACGCCGCCGAGCTTCAGCGCATTGTCTTCAGCGCCGAAGTTCGCGTCGATCTGCTCGAACTTCGCGCCGGCCGGATCAGCCTTGAGCTTGGTCGTGAGCTTCCACGGCGTCGGACCCGCCTCGCCCGCCTTCTTGACCGCCGGCACGGCCAGCGTCAGCGCACCGTCGAATTTCGGCAGGCGGTTGTCGAAGGCGAGCACGCCTTCGAGATCGGCGAGGATGGCGCGCTCGCCGGGATCGATGTTGAGGTGGAGACGGGTGGCGCTGCCGTCGGCGCTCGGGCCCGACGAGACGCGGAACGGATAGCGCACCCCGGCGGCGGTGAATCTGCCGTCGCCGCGCACCGAGCCCGCGAGCGAGCGGACGTCGCCGGAGAAGGCGATGTCGTTCAGCTCCAGCGTCGAGCGGCTGGCGGCATCGTGAAGCGCAATGCGGCCGGTGAGATTCAGCCGCTCGATGGCGAGGGAGGCCAGATTGAAGGTGCCGCTCGCGGTGGAGGGCAAATCGACCCGCCCCCGGGCATCGAGGCCGAGGTCGACCGCCATGCCGCCCACCGAAAGCTCGGTGGCGCGCCATTCGCCGCGCATCAAGGAGCCCAGGCTGAACTCGACGTCGAGCTTGTCGGCGCGCAGGCGACCGAGATCGTTGTTGCCGCCGAAGGTGACCTGGCGCAGCCGCAGCGTCGGCGCCGGCAACAGCCGCGCGTCGAGCTCGCCCGCGACCCGCACCGGTACGCCGATGATCTTGCCAGCCTCCGCCTCAAACTGGGGCCTGAACTGGTTCCAGTCGACGTAGTAAGGCCCGATCAGCGCGGCCAGCAGCGCAATGATGAAGGCAATCGCCAATCCGAGCAGCGTCGTCTGCACGGGTCTCCCCTCGGCCAAACCGGCATCCGGACCAAACCCTGGCCTTAGTGGACTTCAGGCGTGCCGGAACAGCCCCTTATATAGGGGGAAGTGTGGCGAAGTCACAGCGACTGTTGCGCGCGGAGGTTAATGCCGGGCCGCCTCACCAGCTCGCCGGCAGCCGCTTCAGGCCGCGCAGCACGAAGGTCGGCCGCCATTCCGGGTTTTCGACGTCGTCGATGCGCAAATCGGGCAGCCGCCGCAGCAGGGTGGCAATGGCGATCTCGGCCTCGATGCGCGCCAATTGGGCACCCAGGCAGAAATGGATGCCGCCGCCGAACGACAGCGGTTTCACGTTCTGGCGGGTGACATCGAGCCGGTCCGGCCGGTCAGGATAGACTGCGGGATCGCGGTTGGCCGAGCCGAGCAGGCACAGCACGGTCTCGCCCTTGGGGATCCTCTTGCCGCCGAGATCCTCGATCTCCTCCAGCGCGACGCGGCCGGTCATCTGCACCGAGGAATCGTAGCGCAAAAATTCCTCGATCGCGCCCTCCATCAGCTCGGGGCGCGCCTTGAGCAGCGCAAGCTGGTCCGGATTGCGGTGGAGCGCCAAAAGGCCGTTGCCGATCAGGTTCACCGTGGTCTCGTGGCCGGCGCCGAACAACAGGATGATGTTGGCGGTCAGCTCCTCGTTTGTGAGCTTGTTGCCGTCCTCCTCGGCCTGCACCAGCTGGGTGGTGAGATCGTCCCCGGGATTTTTGCGGCGCAGCTCGAACAGCTGCTGGAAATACATCTGCGCCATCAGGTTGCCCTCGTTGCCCTTCCTGATCTCCTCGGCAGTGAGGGGCACGGGGTCGAGTAGCCGGCCGCCGTCACGCGAGCTCTTGTAGAAGACCTCGCGATGGTCCTCGGGGATGCCGAGCATCTCGCAGATGATGGTGACGGGCAGGCGGAAGGCGAAATCCTCGATCAGGTCCATGTGGCCGCGATCGATCACGGCATCGATGGCCTGGTCGACGATCGCCTGGATGCGCGGCCGCATGTCCTCGACCCGGCGCGCGGTGAAGGCCTTTACGACGAGGCCGCGCAGGCGGGTGTGATCCGGCGGATCGGCCTGCAGCATCCAATGGCTCATGCTGCGGAACACTGGCTCGTCCATGATCTTCTCGCCATAGCGGCGCGTCGTGCGCTCGACGAAATCCTTGCCGAAGCGCTTGTCGCGCATCACCAGGCTGACGTCGGCGTGGCGGCTGGTGACGAATTGGCCGAACGGCGTCACGTGGATCGGATCGATCGTGCGCAGCCGGTCATAGTGCGGATAGGGATCGCGGATGAAGTCCGGCGAGAGCGGGTTGAACAGCGGCGCGCCGCCGGCGCCTTGCACGTGCTCGTTCATGGTGACCTCAAATCGGTTGCCGATGACACGAATACGCCGATCGCAGCCCCACTGCCCGGCGCAACCATCCCCAAGATTTATCAACTCGATACATTGTTGTATCGAGTTGCATTCTGACCTAACCTCATCCGATGTCAAGGCTGAGAACCAGGCCGACCAGGGACGACACGCGCGACAAATTGTTCGAGGCGGCCGCGCGCGTGTTCGAGGAGGACGGCATCGGCGGCGCCAGCATCGAGGCGATCGCGGCGGCGGCGGGCTTCACCCGCGGCGCGTTCTATTCGAATTTCAAGAGCAAGGACGAGCTGATCATCGCCATGCTCGAGGACCATGTCGAGCAGTCGATCCGGCGCAACCTCGACATCCTTGCCCGGCACGACAATCTCGACGATTTCATCGCGGCGTTGAAAGCGATGGACCGCACCAGGCAGGATCCCCTCGCCCGCTCGCCGCTCCTGCACATGGAGATGATCCTGTTCGTCGCGCGCGCCGAGAAGCGCCGCCCCGAGCTCGCCAAACGCCTGCGCGCGCGGCGCAAGCTGGTGGCCGACATCGTCGAGGCGACGTTGAAGAGCAACGGACGGAACGACAATCTGAACCCGCCCTGGATGGCCTCCGTCGTGCTGGCGCTCGAAGACGGCTTTCGCCTGCACCGGCTGATCGATCCCGAGACGACGCCCGCGGACAGCTTTCTGCGCGCGATCACGGATTTGCGGCGGAGGACGGGGCTGGCATCGGAGTAAAGTCCTGTCGCTATTGAACGACAGCCCTGCCCCTGAAATTTCCCGCCGCCCGGCATCGTGCTACGCGGCATCGATTTCAGGCCCTAGAGCACGGCAACACCGCGACGCCCGATGCAAGGCAGAAGGCCCCGGTATCGCCGTCACATGGTCCAAGGTCTTCTCTACTCCGTCCGTGCTTTGACTTCCGGCAAAGGCGGCTTGCGTTCAAAGGGCTTCTTTTTCGGCGGCGCGGGCAGCAACCCCTCCCTGATCGCCTGCTTCCGGGCAAGCTTGCGGGCGCGACGAATCGCTTCAGATTTCTCGCGGGTCTTTCTCTCTGACGGCTTTTCATAGGAACGCCGTTGTTTCATTTCCCGGAAGACGCCCTCGCGCTGCATCTTCTTCTTGAGAACACGGAGTGCCTGCTCAACATTGTTGTCCCTGACAAGTACGTGCAATTGATCCTCCTGACTGAGGCTGCGAATGCGACACGTCCTGCCGGCAGCCAAATTGCGCAGGAGCTTCATTGCGATTTTTGAGGATAGTAGCGGCGACACTCGTCGCGGCTTCGGACGAGCCGATCCTGCCTGTCACGGCGAAGCAGCTTGGTGAGGTCCACGTGACCATTGTCGTGCAGCGCTGTCAATCGACAACGGCTTGCTTGCAGGTCGGCAGACACACGCGAAACCGCCTCGACGGGGAACACCCAGAACTGCTCCGCAACAACAAGCCGCCTTCGCTCCTTGCAAAATCCCGAAAGCCCCTTATATCGAGATGATTCCATTAGCCGCTGTGCCTTGTTGAATGCGCCCGCGGGCTCCTTTTCCGACGACATCGACGAAGTTGAAGATAACCGCGTGATCGTCACGTGGAACGCGTTTGCGCGCTTTGGAGAAGAAGATGACGACAGGTACCGTCAAGTGGTTCAACGGCCAAAAGGGCTTCGGTTTCATTCAACCTAACGACGGCAGCAATGATGTGTTCGTTCACATCAGCGCTGTTGAGAGAGCTGGCCTTGCCGGCCTCGCAGAGGGGCAAAAGGTCAACTTCGAGACCAAGACCGACAAGATGCGAGGTAAAGTCAGCGCCGAGAACCTCTCGCTGGCTTGATATCGTGGCGCCGTTTCACGGATGTACTGAAACGGTCGTTTTGCCCGCTCAATCTCCGGATTGAGCGGGTTTGGTTGTTTGCGGGGCCGGGTGAGAGTCAAACTGGACGGCGGAACCATCACCTTCCTTCTTGCGTTTGGCGCAAGCCGGAAGACGTGCCGGCTTGCCACCACATTCAACACGCAGAAGCAGGCCTTCAGCTACCTCCAGAAGCATCGCACGGAGTTCGAGCATATGGCGCGGGTGCGCCTCGCTTCAGGGGAACTCGAAGACGGAATCATCGTGCTTGCGATGCTCTAGCCAGACCCATCAGCGGGCATGCCGCTTGTGCTGATCTCAATTGACCGGCTGGTCTCTTTCGCAGACGAATATCTCTCTCAACACCAGACCGCTCGCATCCCGGACATTGATGGCCAGGCCATCACTGCTGGCGAACGGCCCAAGCTGCTTGGCAATGTCGGCAAGAGACAACGCGGCCTCGACCTCCGCGGCCCGTTGGCTGGCCAGATCCAGGCCTTCCTCGTCTACGACGAGCGCTTCACCGTCCCAGATGTCGAAGTAGAATTGCGACATCTAGGGCCTCCCCTCAGAGATGGCGGTGCCCATGCGGCGGACGCCGCGGGACCAAACCGCCGGCCGCCGATGTGCTCCTACCGGCTGGGAATATCTCAAAGGCAACTAGGCCGACTTCCGCACAGCGTCGCTCTCCGCCGCCGTCACATCCAGCCGCCCCAGCATCGCCCTCGCCTGCTCGGCGCAGTGCTCGATCAGCCAGCGCTCGAAGGCAACGGGGGGAAGTGCGGGTGCGTAGAAGAAGCCCTGCACGACGTCGCAGCCGAGCTCGGCCAAAGTCTTGCGCTGGCCTTCGGTCTCGACGCCCTCGGCGACGACGGTCATGCCGAGGCCCTGACCGACGCGCACCACCGCGGTGGCGATCGCAAGCGCGCCGGCGTCACGCTCGATGTCGCGCATAAAACTGCGGTCGATCTTCAATTCGCGGATCGGCAGATGCGCGAGACGGCTGAGGCTGGAATAGCCGGTACCGAAATCGTCCAACGAGAGCCCAACGCCGAGCTCGCGGATCGCGTTCATGGTCTCGAGCGCGGCGACGCCATCCTGCATGAATGCGCCTTCGGTGATCTCCAGCATCAAGGCGTCCGGCGGCAGATCGTATTCGGCGAGGATGTCCTTGAGCCGCGCCGCCAGCGTGACGTTGCGGAAATTGATCGGCGACAGGTTGACCGACACGCAAGGGATGTTGAGCCCGGCGCGGCGCCAGCTCGCCATCTGCCGGCAGGCCTCGCGCACCGACCACAGGCCGATCTGCTCGATCAGGCCGCACTCCTCGGCGAGCGGGATAAATTTTGCCGGCGAGACGTCGCCGAGCACGGCATCGCGCCAGCGCGACAGCGCCTCGACGCCGTGGATGGCGCCGTCGCAGCTGCGGATCTGCGGCTGGTAGCTGAGAGTCAGCGCGCCTTCGGCGATGGCACGGCGGAGCGCCGCGATCAGCGCCAGCCGCTGCTCGGTGAGCCCGTTCATCTCGGCGCTGAAGATACGATAGGTCGAGCGGCCCGCCTGCTTGGCCATGTACATGGCGGCATCGGCCTGCTGCATCAGGGTGTCGATGTCGGTAGCATGGTCGGGATAGAGGCTGATGCCGATGCTGGCCGACATCGGCATCAGCTTCGATCCAAGCTTCAAGGGTGCAGCCAGCGCCTCCGTGATGTCGGCCGCGACGCGCGCGGCGCTCTCGGCGTTGCGTTGCGGCAGCAGGATGACGAACTCGTCGCCGCCGAGCCGTCCCAGCATGTCCTCCGGGCCGATCTGCTCGCGCAGGCGCTGGGCGAGCTGGATCAGGAGTTCGTCGCCGGCGGCATGACCGAGCGTGTCATTGACGTCCTTGAAATGATCGACGTCGAGGAAAGCGAGTGCGACGTGGCTGCCGGTCGGGCAGGCATCGATCGCCGTGGTGATCAGGTTCCGCAGCTGCGCGCGGTTCGGCAGGCCGGTGAGGATGTCGTGATAGGCGAGCCGCGCGATCTCGGCGCGTGCTTCCTTGCGCTCGATCGCGAAGGCGCCGAGATTGACGCAGGCCTCGACGATACGCCGGTGCCAATTGCTCGGCGCGCGGGGTTCTCGATAGTAGAAGGCGAAGGTCGCAATGACCCGGCCGTCCTTGGCCTTGACCGGGGTCGACCAGCAGGCGCGCAGCCCGATCGCAAGCGGCATGGCCTTGTAGGGCTGCCAGCGCGGATCGGTCTCCAGATCGGTCGCCAGCACCGGTTCGCCATAGAAGGCGGCGGTGCCGCAGGAGCCGACGTTGGGGCCGATGGCCACGCCGTCCAGCGCGAGGGAATAATCATCGGGCAGGCTCGGGCCGCCGAGCGGATGGATCAGGCCCGCGGCATCGACATGGAGCAGCGAACAGACGACGTCGGGCGCGATCTCCTCGACGCGACGGCACAGCCTGTCGGCGATCTCGCCGATCGGCACCTCGTCGGCGAGCGCGCCCATGATGAGCTGCTGCAACGAGCGCAGCTGCTTGGTTTCGGTGATGTCCTCGAGTAGCGCGAAGATGTGCCTGACCCGGCCCTTCATGTCGCGGAAGGCATCGATCCGGGCGCAGACCCAGATCTCCTCGCCGTCCTTGTCGTAGGCCAGCACCTCGGCTTCGCCGCGGCGACCGCCATGCATCAGGCGCTTGATGAGCTTCGCGATCGCCTTGCGATCGGTGTGCCGGCCGGCAATCAGCTCGCCTGCGCGGCGGCCCTCGGCCTCCGCCTCGGTGTAGCCGAACAACGTCGTGAAGGCGGAATTGACGTAGACGATGTTCTGCTCGGTGTCGCTGATGATCACCGCCCGGTTGGTCTGGTCGGAGACGGCGTGGAGAAGTCCAATCCTGACGCGCCGCTCGGCTTCGATGGTGACGTCGCGCGCAAACACGATGTAATGATTGGCGCCGCCGATGGTCACGGAAGACAGCGCGACAGCCGCCCTGATGCGGCTGCCGTCAGGGCGCACGAGACTGATCTCGTCCCGGAGATCGGTCACCTGCTCGGCCTGGAAGCCCTTGAGGGTGAGAATCTCGGCATCGCGACCGAGCACGTCGGTGCGCGCCAGCTTCCAGATGCGCTCCGCGGCGGCGTTGAAATGCGTGATGCGATGGGCGTCATCGACGATGACGACGCCATCCTCGGCGCGTTCGAGCGCGGCTCGCAGCACATCCGGAATTTCAGTGAGACAATCGAAGGCGGACATCGTTTGACCCGGCGATAGCGGGAAAATGCGGCAATCGCTCAGACGCTAACGCTCCGATGGTGTCCAAGACGTTCTTGCTGCGCCATCGCCCCCTCGCCAAGAGGCGGCATGCTTAACGATCCGCGAAAACGACGACGGTATGTTGAAGCGTGCGGAACCTAATCCGCGCCAGTTCCAGCCTTGAGCTTGTGCAGCCGGCCGGCGACGGCCCGCACCTTCCGCGGCGCGGCCTGCCAGATCGAGAGTGCCGACAAGGCGCTCACGATCATCGCGATGGCGAAGGCGAGCGTGTAGTCACCGGTGCGATCGTAGAGGAAACCGGTCACCCACGGTCCGGCCGCACCGCCCGCCAGCGCCGCCAGCATGATCGTGCCGAAGATGCTGCCCTGGTGCTTGCCCTGGAAAATCTCGAACACCACGGCGCCCATGATCGAGGTGAGGCCGTAGCCGAGCGCGCCTTGCGTGAACACCATCACGTAGACCAGCCATAGCGACGGCTGGAACTTCAACGCCATCAGCGCCGCAAAGCAGATCACAAAGCCCGCGCAACTGATCGCCCACACCCATTCCCGCCCGATCCGGTCGGAGACATGGCCGAGCAGGATCTGGCCGGGAATGCCGAGCAGGCTGACGATGCCGAGCGCCCACACCGCGACACCGGGACTGAAGCCGATGTCGAGCAGGAATTTGGTCTGGTGCACCTGCACGGCGTACCAGATGTACAGGCCGCAAAAATAGCCGAGCGCGATCCACCAGAACCGCGCGGTCGCGACGGCACGCTTCAGCGTCCAATCGGTCCCGACCCAGACGGGATCGACGACGTTGGAGATCGGTTCGGCCGCGCCCGCGGCCGAGACGGCATCGCCGTCCGGCTCGAGGCCGATGTCCTGCGGGCGCTTGTGCAGCAGCAGATTGACCGGCGCCAGCACGACCAGGATGAGCAGGCCCATCGCGGTGCAGGCGGTGCGCCAGCCGGTCTGCTCGATCATGTGCTGCACCCAGGGCAGCAACGTCACCGAGCCGATGCCGACGCCGGCGAAAGCGATGCCGATGGCGAAGCCGCGCTTGCGGATGAACCAGTTCGGCAAGAACAGCGACTGGCCGGAATAGCCGAGACACACCGAGCCGGCGCCGACCATGACGCCGATGGTGACATAGAGATGCCAGGGCGCGCTGGTGAGCGGCGCAAGCAGCAGCCCACCGCCCATCAGCACGACGCCGAGCTCCATCACCGCGCGCGGGCCGGCGCGGTCCATCAGGCGGCCGATCAGAGGGCTGACCACGCCCGACACCACGAAGCCGAAGGAGAAGGCGCCCGCGGTGACGCCGCGCTCCCAGCCGAATTCGGAGACGATGGGAGGAAAGAACAGTGAAAAGGCGGTGCGCGCGTTGACGCCAATGGCCATGGTGACGAAGGTCACGGCGACCACGACCCAGCCGTAGAAGAACGGAAGCCGCATATTTGTGTGTTTCATCCCTGGACGGTCCTACCGACCATCCGGGGGTGCCCGGGTCAAGCGAATTCCGCGCATGCCCGTCGGGCGAGATGCGTCAGGGCGATCTCAGGCGGCGTCCCGCCGTGAGGGTTTGGCCGGCGCGTCGAACAGGATCCGCTCGATCGGCTGCGGGCGGCCGAACAGATAGCCTTGCGCGAAATTGACGCCGAGCGCCTTCAGCCGCTCGTACTCCTCGCGGGTCTCGACGCCCTCGGCGGTGACCGACATGTCCAGCCCACGCGCCAGCGTCACGATCGAGGAAATGATGGCGGAGCTGCGCGGCTGCTGGGTGAGGTTGCGGATGAACGACTTGTCGATCTTGATCTTGTCGAACGGGAACGCCGTCAGATAGCTGAGCGAGGAATAGCCGGTGCCGAAATCGTCGAGCGCGAGCTCGACGCCGAGCTGCTTCAGCCGCTGCATGAAGGCGTGGTTCTCGCCACCGCGTTCCAGCAGCACGGATTCCGTGATCTCGATCTCCAGCCGTTGGGGCGGCAGGCCGGAATCGGCGAGCGCCGCGCAGATCACGTCGAACAGCCGGGCTTCCTTGAACTGGATCGGCGACAAATTGACGGCGACCGCGAGGCCGGACGGCCAGCCGGCCGCATCCGCGCAAGCACGCCGCAGCACGAATTCGCCGAGCGGCACGATCAGCCCGGTCTCCTCCGCAAGCGAAATGAACTGGTCCGGCGGAATCAATCCGCGTGTCGGATGCCGCCAGCGCACCAGCGCCTCGAAGCCGCGCCGCGCGCCGCTGAGCGCGTCGACGAACGGCTGGTAATGCACTTCCAGCTGGCACCGCGCGATGGCATCGCGCAGATCCCCCTCCAGCGTGTTGCGCGCCTCCAGCTCCGCTGACATCGCCTCGTCATAGATGGTGAAGCAGTTGCGGCCTGCCGATTTCGAACGGTAGAGCGCAAGGTCGGCCTTCTTCAGCAGCTGCTCCTGATCGCTGCCGTGATCCGGCGCGATGGCGATGCCGATGCTGGTGCCGATCTCGACGCGATGACCGGGCAGCAGGAACGGTTCGGTCAAGAGCTTGGCGATCCGCGCCGCCAGCTCGGTCGAGCAGGCGCGCTGATCGGCGCCGGTTTCCTGGATGATGGCGAACTCGTCGCCGCCGAGCCGCGCCAGCACGTCGTTGGCGCGCACGGCGGATTTCAGCCGCTGCGCCACCTGGCGCAGCAGCGCATCGCCGGCACCGTGACCGAGGGAGTCGTTGACGTTCTTGAAGCGGTCGAGGTCGAGCATCAGGATCGAGAACGGCGGGCCCCTTACGCTCAGCTGGCTGTTCATCTCGTCGAGCCGGGTGAGGAAGAAGGCGCGGTTCGGCAGTCCGGTCAGGATGTCGGTCTGGGCGAGCTCGAGCACCCGCCGGTTCGCCAGCGACAGCCGCCGCGAATTGCGGCTTGCGAGCATGAGATAAGTCGACAGTGATAGCGTCAGCAGCAAGCCGACGATCAGCACCGCGCCCGCGCGATCGTAAGTCGTCTCCAGCGGACCGCCGGCGGTTGGAACCGCCCGCACCTGCCAGTCGGTATCGCCGATCTTGAGGCTGCCTGCCCAGTGCAGCGCCCGCGCGACGTCCCGCATCGATTGCGGCGCCGTGGCCGCCGAGGAATAATCCGGCAGCATCTGCTCCAGGCTGACGATCTGCGCCGTGAAGGGCGGATAGACGTTCATGCTGACAGCGGGACTTGCCCCGGTGGTGACGCGAATGGCCTGGATCAACAGCGGCAGGTCGAAGACGCCGACCACGAAGCCGGCGAGATTGCGGCGCCGGTCCGCAACCGTCTCGCGCGACGTTCCCTTGGCGTAGACGGGAATGGCAACGAGAACGTCCGGCAGCCGGCCCCCCTCCTTCGGCTCGAACAGGCGGGTGCGAATGGCTGCGACCTTGTCGCTGTCGCGCGCCCGCTCCAGCACCGCGCGGCGCTCCGGAACGGTGGCGTAATCCATGCCGTAGACCGGCGAGGTCTTCGGCTGGGTCGAGTAGAACACCGGAAAATATTCATCGGTCTGCGGCGCCGTCGCAAAGCCCGCGCTCTGGAGCGACTTGATGCGATAGCCGGACACGCCATCCGCGATCGCCGCGGTCTCGTATTCGGCGCGTTCCTTGCGGTTGACGCGCGGCAGCCAGGCAATGCGCAGCATGCCGGGATGGCGCTCGAACAGGCGGGCGCTGAAGGTCTCGAACTCGCTGCGGGTGACTTCGTCATTGGTCGATTCGAACAGCGTGCGCAGCGCGACGAGCCGGGAGATGTATTCGCCCATGCCGTTTTGCATGACGATCGCTTCGGTTTCGGCCGCGTTCTCGAACTCGATCCTGTTGACTCGATCCTCCCACCGCGCCACGGCGGCCGCGCCCACGACCGAAAACAGAAGACCGACGCCGACCGCGACGAGCGCAGGGCGATACAGCCCGAGCAGCGGCGCGGCACGCCACCATCCGGTCATACGCCCCCGATCCTGATCGTTCTGATCGCGATCGCCCATCTTGAAGCCGCCGTCCCCCTGTCCGCGACGAACCGAACCTCTGGTTGAGGTGCCGGCGCCGCTATCGGAACAAGACCGCGGTTAAGAACTGCACAATTTCGGAACCCGACCATTCCGCAACGCGTGAATTAGTTAATGAACTGCCCGAATGATCCGGCATTGTGGAAACAAGTTGCCGGTTTTGCCCGGAGTACTACGGGCTGCCGACGCGCCGCCGGTTAGCGAGCTATTCAGGCTCGCAGGAATATGTTGCGCAAGGCTTCTCCCATCCATGCGGCAAGACCTCCCCGATGCTTCGATTTCGATCAGCGACATCCCTCGTCCTGACCATCGCGCTCCTCGCCGCGACCATGCTCGCAGCGAGAGCTGACGAGGCCGGCGTCAGCGAGGATGCGATCCTGTTCGGCCAGGCCGCCGCGCTGGAAGGCCGCTCCTCCGCGCTCGGACAGCGCATGCGGCAAGGCATCGTCGCAGCATTCACCGAGATCAACGCCAAGGGCGGGGTCCACGGCCGCAAGCTCCAGCTCATCAGCCGCGACGACGGCTACGACCCCGATCGTTCGGTGGCGCAGACGCTGCACCTGATCGAGGACGACAAGGTGTTCGCGCTGATCGGCGCGGTGGGCACGCCAACCGCGATGGCGACAATCCCGATCACCAGCGCCAGGAACATCCCCTTCATCGGTCCGTTCAGCGGCGCCGAATTCCTGCGCGACCTCGAGCTTGCCAACGTCGTCAACATCCGCGCGAGCTACGGTGCGGAGGCCGAGGCCTGGATCAAGCACCTCACTGAGGATCGCCACTTCACCCGCATCGGCATCTTCTACCAGGACGATTCCTTCGGCCGCGACGGTCTGGTCGGCGTCAAGCGCGCGCTCGCCAAGCGCGGCCTCGAGCTTGCCGCCGAAGGCACGTTCGAGCGCAACACCCGCGCGGTCACCGCAGCCTGGCGGGTGATCAGGCGCGCCGAACCCGAGGCGATCGTGATGGTCGGGACCTATGGTCCCTGCGCGGAGTTCATCAAGCTCGCGCACCGCAGCGGCTTCCATCCGACCTTCGTCAACGTCTCCTTCGTCGGCGCCAATGCGCTGGCCAGGGAGCTCGGTCCCGACGGTGAAGGCGTCATCGTCTCGCAGGTCGTACCGTTTCCATGGGATCGCTCGCTCAAGATCGTCGCCGACTACCAGGCGGCGCAGAAGGCGTTCGATCCGACGCTGACACCGGACTTCGTGTCGCTGGAAGGCTATCTCTCCGGCCGCCTCGCGGCCGCGGCGCTGGAACAGGCCGGGCCGAAGCCAACGCGCGCAAACCTGCTCCGCGCCATCAACGATGTCGGCCGCTTCGACATCAGCGGCAGCGCCGTCACCGTCGGCCTGCGCATGATCGACACGCCGCCGAAGGTGTTCTTGACGGTGATCCAGAAGGACGGAACGTTTAGGGCGGTGGATCGGCTCTAGGGCGGCCGCGTCCATCGCTCGGCGTTGACCGCGCCCGGCGGGATCTCGCCCTTGACGATCGCTTCCACCTGCCGAACCGTCTCCAGCGACTGATATTCGATCGCCTGCGGCGTCAGCCCACCGACGTGCGGCGTCGCGATGACGTTGGGGAGCTTCGCCAGCTCCGGCGTCGGCATCTGATCAGGCGCGCGGCCGACGTCCATCGCCGCGCCGGCGATGCGATGCTCCAGCAGCGCGCGCGCCAATGCTGCCTCGTCGACGAGATTGCCGCGCGAGAGATTGACGAAGACCGCATGCCTTTGCATGCGCGCCAGCGCCGCCTCCCCGATCAAATTCTCGGTCTGCTCGTTGGCGATCGCGAGGCAAACGACATAGTCCGACGCGGCGAGAAGCTCGTCGAGACCGACCTGCCGGATCCCAGCGTCGCTGACGGTTGCGAAGGGATCGGAGACCAGCACCTCCATGCGCAGCACTTTTGCGACCTCGGCGAGATAGCGGCCGATGCTGCCGTAACCGATGATGCCGATTGTGCCGCCGGCGAGCTGGCGGCCCATCCGCGCTTCGACCTTGCGCCCGGCCTGGTAGTCCGCCGTCGCCCGGGATATGCCGCGGGAGAGATCAACCATGAAGCCGAGTGCGAGCTCCGCGACCGCCTGCACGAAGCCGGGGCCGGCCCGGGTCACGAGCACGCCGGCCTTTGATGCCGCCTCGACGTCAACGTTGCGGATGTCGACGGCACAGCGGACGAAGGCCCGCAGACGCGGCAGCTGCGCAAAAATCTCGCCGCGCCCTTCGGTCATGCGATCGGCGACGATGATGTCGGCATCTTTCGCGGCGCGCACGAGGCCGGCGGCGTCCAGGGTTTCGTCGCTCTCGTGCAGGATCACCTCGGCGGCCGCGCGCAGGCCGCTCAGGCTGCGATCCCCATAGTAATTGCGCCGCATCTCCGGCGTGTGAGCGAGCAGAACCTTCACGACAAAACTCCTTCAGTAACCGAATGCCCGCGGCAGCGCGGTCGACAGCCATGGCACGAAGGCGATGACGAGCAGGCAGAGGAACAACAGGCCGAGATAGCCCATGATCGGCTTCACCGTCTGCTCGATCGGCACGTTGCCGATCAGGCAGGCACCGTAAAGGCCGAGCCCGAGCGGCGGCGCGAACAAACCGATGCCCATGGCGATGACCAGCACGACGCCGAAATGCAGGGGATCGACGCCGAGCTGCACGGCCACCGGCAACAGCAGCGGCCCGAAGATGATCAGCGCGGCGGCGCCCTCCAGCACCGAGCCCATCACGATCAGCACGGCGATCGCGAGCAGGATGAACAGCCAGACGCCTGAGGTCTTCGACAAACCGAGCATGAAATCGCCGACCGCATGCGGCACCTGCTGCAAGGTCAGCGTGAACGCGAGCGACTGCGCGGCGGCGACGATGAACAGCACGAGACCGGCGCGCGTCGCCGCCTGCACGAAGCTGTGCGCGGCCGATTTGAAGCTGAGCTCGCGGAACACCACGCTGCCGACGACGAGCGCATAGGCCACCGCGAAGGCCGAGATCTCGGTCGCGGTGGCAAAGCCGCTCTTGAAGCCGAAGAAGATCATGAAGATCAGGCCGAACGAGGCGATCGCGCCGCTCCACAGCCCCGACACCGGCATCTGCGGCTCGACGTCCTCGACCTTGTCCGGCCGCTTGCCGAAGATGATGGACACCGCAATCAGCACCAGCGCCATCAGCGCCGACGGCAAGAGCCCCGCAACGAACAGGCCGCCGATCGACAAGTTGGCCACAAAGCCCAGAATGATCAGGTTGATACAGGGCGGGATGGTCTCCGCCATCACCGCGGACGCCGCCAGCAGCGCCACTGCGCCGCCGGGGTTCTGCTTCGAGCGGCGCGCCGCCGGGATCAGCACCGAGCCGACCGCGGCGACATCGGCCATCTTCGAGCCCGAGATGCCCGAGAACAGCACCATCGACGCCACCATCACGACGTTCAGTCCGCCGCGCATGCGGCCGACCCCGCGCTGCAACAGCTCGATCAGGCGCACCGACATGCCGTTGGCTTCCATGAGATAGCCGACGAGGATGAAGAACGGGATCGCAAGCAGCACGAAATTGTCGATGCCGCGCGCCATCTGCTGGGCGAAGATGACGCCGGGCAGCGCGCCCTCGACCCAGATGAAGATGAGCGCGGCAAGCGCCAGCGCAAAGCCAATCGGCAATCCGCCGAACAGCGTCACGAAAAAGCCGATCAGCATCAAGGTGCCCGCCGACGGCACCGAGGACGGCGACAGATAATCCCAGGCGAGATAGAGCCCGGTGACGACGATGATCGCAACGATCCCCCTGACGATATCGGGAAGCGGCCTCGCGCAGAGATGGTCGATGGCGAACACCGTCATGAACAGCGCGCCGACGCCCATCGGATAGAACGTCAGCTCCAGCGGCAGGCCGGAACCGGTGGTCTGGCCTGCAGTCAATGAGCCCAGCTTGATGGCATTATAGGCGACGTAACCCGAGATCAGCACCACCAGCAGAGCGCCGGCGGCATCGACCAGCGCGCGCAGGCGCAGCGGCAGGAGATCGCGGAAGAACGACACGCCGACATTCTCGCCGCGCGCGAGCGCGCTCGCCGCGCCGAAGAAGGCCGAACCGACCATCAGCCCGCGCGCGACGTCGTCGGACCATTCGACCGGCGCGTTGAAGAAGAAACGCAGCAGCACCGAGACGCAGACCACCACGAGATCGGCGGCGAGCAGGATGGCCGCGATCGCGTCGCTGAGCTGAAGCAGCAGGGCGATGCTGCCGTGGCGGCCGGCCGAAACGGGCACGGCGGCCGTCACCACCATCTCAGACCTGGCCATCAGGCTTGCGTCGCGCGGATGATGTCGATGACGGCCTTGGATTCCGGCCGGGCCTTGATGAAGTTCTCGGTCTGCGGCGCGACCCGCTTCTTGAAGGCCTCGCGGTCGCATTCGGCAACCGTCACGCCCTTCTCGGTCAAGGCCGCCAGCGCCTCCTTCTCGACCGCAAGCCCATGGGCACGCGTGTCGGCCGCGGCCTTCTTCGCAGCATCGAGAAAGCCCTCGCGCAGCTTCGGGTCCATGCGGTTGTAGGTCATGTCGCTGAAGTAGATCGCAAGCGGCGAGAAATTGTGCTGCGTCAGGGCGTAGAATTTCGCCGTCTCGAAGAACTTGCTGGCCAGGATCGTCGGCGGATCGTGCTCCAGGCCGTCAAGCACGCCGGCCTGCAAGGCCGTATAGATTTCGCCGAAGGCCAGCGGCGTCGCGGCGGCGCCCATCAGCCGCAGGCATTCCGTGATGACGGGGTTCGGCAGCGTCCTGATCTTGAGGCCGGCGAGATCTTCCGGCGTTTTCACCGGCTTCTTCGCCAATACGCTGCGCGAGCCGAAATTATAGGCCCAGGCGATGATGCGGATGTTGCCGCCCTTGAGCAGGGCGTCCTCGATCGGCTTGGCGGCGCCGGCATCGAACGCCTTGGTCTGCTGCGGGAAGCTGGAGAACAGAAAGCCGAGATCGTAGGTGCCGACCAGCGGCACCAGATTGGCCGAGATCGAGGAGCCTGACACCATGAGATCAATGACGCCGAGCTTCACCGAGTTGATGACGTCGATCTCCTGGCCGAGCTGGTTGTCGGGGAAGAACGCGACCTCGACTTGCTCGCCGAGCCCGTTGCCCTTCAAATTCTTGACGAGGTTGTCGTAGTAGACGCGGCCGTTGGCGAACTTGGGATCGTTCGGCAGCGAGGAGGAGCATTTCAGCTTGAGCGTCGCGGCTTCGGCGCGGCCGATGATGGCGGGGGAGAGCACGAGGCCGGCGGTGACCGCCGCCGATGACTTGATGAACGCGCGACGGTTCACGGGCACGATGGTCATGGTGCGGTCTCTCCCACATTATTTTTTGTTCGCCGCGGTCGTTGCCGTGGCCTGTTGCGTGGACTGTATGGCCAAAGCGACGGCGCAGGCAAGCGTGGCGGCCGGCCGCCGCAGAGCGCGCCCGCGGCGCGTTCCGTCAGTCCGCGAGCGCTCCAGAACGACTGTGATTCCCGGCATTTGCGATGCGGATCGGCCTGCGGCCTCATCTGCGCGAGGGCGCTTTCGCGTAGACTTGGCATCGATCCAATTGGAGCATGGATCAATGCGCAATTCACATGGATGTGCCCAGAACGATGCCCTTCCAGCTCCGGCAAACGTTCTGCCCCATTTTGCCGCACGCCGAGCGTGATCCAGTGCACAGACAGGCGCATGGCGGCCCCCTAGAAAAAGTGACATCATCGCGCGTATTGCCGATGGAGGTGACATCATGCGCCGTCCAGCCCTTCCCAATTTGCTTCTTGCTTCCGGTTTTCTTGCGCTCGCACAGTTGATGACACCGACGATGGCCGCGGCCGAAGCGCGGCTCGCGCTGGTGATCGGCCAATCCGCCTATCGCACCGTGCCCGAGTTGCCCAACGCCGCCAACGACGCCAAGGGCATGACGGAGCTGCTCGGCAATGCCGGCTTCACCGTCACCACGGCCGCCAACCTGGCGCAAAACGAGATGCGCGCGGCGATCTCGGATTTCGCCGGCAAGGTCAGCGCCAGCGGCGCCGACACGGTGGCGCTGGTGTTCTATGCCGGCCATGGCCTGCAGATCGATGGCGAGAACTACCTGGTGCCGATCGATCTCGATCCCAAGCGCGAGGCCGATATTCCGCTCCAGGGCGTGCGGCTGAACGACATGCTCAACACGCTCGGCGCGCTGCCGACGCGAGCGCGCATCTTCATGCTCGATGCCTGCCGCAACAATCCGTTCCCGGCGCTCAGCGGCGCCGGCCACGGGCTTGCGATCGTCGACACCAAGGCCGGCGCGCCGGGCTCCTTCATCTCCTATTCAACCTCGCCCGGCGCCGAGGCCGAGGACGGCAGTGGCATCGACAGCCCCTACACCACGGCAGCGCTGACCGTTGCCAAGCAGCCCAATCTACCGATCGAGGAAGTGTTCAAGCGCATCCGCGTCGCCGTCGCGCAATCGACCGACGGACGGCAGATCCCCTGGGAAAGCTCCTCGCTGACAACCGACTTCAAGTTCTTCGGCGAGAGCAGCGGCAGCCAGCCGGCCATGCCGGGCGCCTCCTCGATGGCGCTCGCCAGCGGCACGCGCAGCGTCGAGGACTGGCGCAGGGACTTGCAGGGCAAGCCGGCCATGGTCGCCTATGAACTCGTCATCACCGACGACACGGTGCCGGCGTATCAGGCCTATATCGAGCTCTACGCTCAGGACACCCGCACGCCGCGCGTGCGCACGGTGCTGGAACGGCGACGCCAGATGCTGGCCTGGGAACGCGCAACTGCGATCAACACCCGCGCTTCGTTCGAGGCCTATCTCGCCAACTGGGACAACAGCGATCTCGCGGCAACCGCGCGCAGGCTGCTGCTCCGCGTGCAGAACCGCAACTACGGCGTCCCCATCGCCGCCGCAGCGCCCCCGGTCGCCGTCGCGATGGGCCCGACCTGCCCGTGCTCGACGCCGTCGAGCCCGGCAACGCCGGTCACTCCGAGCGTCGCGCCCGTGATCAAGAAGCGCGTCGACGACACCCCGCCCAAGCGCAAGGTGGTCGAGACACCGCCGAAGCGCCGCCCGCCGCCCGAGGAAGTGGTCTACGAGCGCGCGCCGCCCCCCGGCCCGCCGCCCGGCGCCGTGATGCAGGGTATCGGCATCGGAATCGGGATCGGCATGGGAATGGGCGGCCGCGGCGGCGGCGACCATTATCGCGGCGACTACCGCAGATACTGAGACTGTCCGGCATAGACATTGATCCGGCTCGCGCCCGACGCGCGAGCCGGATCTACTGCGCCAGCGCCGGATAGTCGTGTTGGACGGCCTCCCGGATCCAGCCCGCCTGGATCGCGCGAAACAGGATCTGCGCCGTCTTGATATCATTTGCCTTCACGCAGAGGTCGACGATGCGGCGGACCGCATCGTCGCGCATCAGATCGTCTGCGATCTTCATCGCAATTTCCATCGCGACGCGGGCTGCACGTTCAAAGCGCTCACGTTCGCGCTTATCAGCCTGTGCGGAGCCTCCGACAGCCTCCGCGCCCGCTCTCGCAGCCTCGCAGATGTTACGAATGCGCTCCGCCGCGTCGATATCGCCGATCGGTCCCTGGATCGGCTCATCCCAGATGTCGGCCGGCTGCCGCCTTGCAAACCACTTCATTGCCCCACCCGTGGCCTTTATTGGCTTGCACTATTCAGGACGTGCGGCGCGGCCCGATCGCCTCGAACTGCGCCTTCTGCTCGTCGTTGAGCGTGGCGTAGAAATCATCGAGCGCCGCGCGCACCGACTTGATCCCGTCCAGCATCGCATCGAGCCGTTTGCGGATTGTGGCCATGCGTGCCGGCGGTGTCATCACATCATTGGGCTCGCAGCCCGCCTTGAGCGATGCGCTGACCTTGGCGCTGGTATCCTGGAGCACCTGGAGCGCCGCACGCTGGGTGTCGCTCGGACGAAGCCTCTCATCGATCGCAGCACCGGGCCAATCGAACGCGGCGGTCACATTGCAAGACTGCACCGACGCTTCCCTCGCATTGTTCGGTGCCGTCGCACGACGCTGATCCTCGGCCAGCGCATTGAAGCGCGCCTTCTGCTCGTCGTTCAACGAGCCATAGAATTGGTCGAGCGCGGGCTGGACCAGCTCGACAGCCTTCTGCATCGCCTCGATGCGCTGCTGCATCGCTGCGAGCCGGCCGGGCGCCGTCGCTGCGGCCTGCGTCGGACAGGATGTGCGGATCAGCGCTGCCGCGTCGACTGAGGCATTGCCGAGCGCATCGAGAGCGGCGCCCTGCGCATCTGTCGGCTGCACCGCGGATGCGATCTGATCGATCGGTAGTCCGGCGATGGCACGGCGGTCACTGCCGCAGAGCTGATCGAGCGGTGCGCTACGCGCCCGTCGTCGTCCCTGCGGTTGCTGCGGCAGATAGGCCGACAGGCGATCATAGCCATAGGGGCCGAAAATGCCTGCATAGATGTCCGGATAGCCGTACCCCCAGAAGCCGAGCCCGTCGCCCCAGATCGTGTAGTCGTAAAGGTCGTTATAGGCGAACGGCCAGAACAGCGGCCCGACCCAGCCATAGCCGCCGCCCGCATGCTGCCACCATCCGCTGCTTGCGCCGCTCCAGCCGGCCAATGCGGCTGCTGCCACGATCTGTGTACGCGCTGCCGGATTGCTGATCAGTCGGCCGTTCCGGAATGCGCTGGTGTTCAGGGCATTGCGGAAGCTCGCGGGGCGGATCGCCGCATTGCGGATCTGACCGAAGTTGGGCCCGCCGCGTCGGACCCCGGACGTGAACCGCATGCCGCGATGATGCCCGCCGGCATGCCCATGTCCACCGCCGTGGCCACGGAAATGTCCGCCGCCGTGATGACCACCGCCGTGCCCGCCTCCATGGCCACCGCCATGTCCGCCCCCATGGCCGCCCTTGGCCAGAGCCGCACCCGCCAGCATGCAGGCAAGCGCCATCGCGGCAATTCCAATGACCGGTCGCACCATCGCATCCTCCCGCAAGAGCCGCGCCATTGAGGCATCGGAACTTGGCGGGAATTGGAACCGACAGGATTGCCGAAAGTTCCCGCCCCCGACCGGTGGACGGCATCGGCTCTGCGGCGGCCTTGTTGTGCCGAAGGCCTACGCCTCCGGCACGATCTTGCCGGGGTTGAAGATGTTGAGCGGATCGAGTGCCTTCTTCAGTGCCCGCATCGCATCGAGCGCCTCGGGGCCGAGTTCCGCCTTAAGGTATTTCTGCTTGCCCTGGCCGATGCCGTGCTCGCCGGTGCAAGTGCCGTCCATGGCCTGCGCGCGCTCGACCAGGCGATGCATGAACTCCTCGCCGCGCGCCATCTCCGCCCCGTCGTTGGTGTCGCAGACCAGCGAGCAATGGAAATTGCCGTCGCCGACATGGCCGACGATCGGCGACAACAGATTGAGGCGCTTGAGATCCTCTTCGGTTTCGCTGACGCAATCGGCAAGCCGCGAGATCGGCACGCAGACGTCGGTTGCGACCACGCCGATGCTGTCGCCGGGCCGCAGCGCCTTCACCGACCAATAGGCGTCGTGCCGCGCCTGCCACAGCTTCGTGCGATCCTCCGGCTTCGTGGTCCAGGAGAATTCGCCGCCGCCGCAATCCCTCGCAATCTCACCGAACGCCTTGGACTGCTCGGCAACCTCGATCTCGCTGCCGTGGAATTCCATCAGGAGCAGCGGCGTCTCCGGCAGCGTCAGCTTCGAATAAGCGTTACAGGCTTGCACCTGCGCGGCATTGAGCAGCTCGATGCGCGCCACGGGAATACCGGTCTGGATCGCCAGGATCACGGCCTGACAGGCCCCGTGCACGCTCTCGAACGACACCGCACCGGCCGCGATCGTCTCGGGGATGCCGCGCAGGCGGATGGTCAATTCCGAGATGATGCCGAGCGTGCCTTCAGCGCCGACGAACAGATGGGTGAGGTCGTAGCCGGCGGATGACTTCTTGGCGCGCGTACCCGTGGTGATGATCTCGCCGTCGCCGCGCACCACCTTCAGCGCCAGCACGCTCTCGCGGATGGTGCCGTAGCGCACTGCATTGGTGCCGGAGGCGCGGGTCGAGGCCATGCCGCCGAGCGAGGCATCCGCGCCGGGATCGATCGGGAAGAACAGGCCCTGGTCGCGTAGATGCTCGTTGAGCGCCTTGCGGGTGACGCCGGGCTGGATCACGCAGTCGAGGTCCTCGGCGTGGACCGCGAGCACCTTATTCATGTCACGCAGGTCGATCGAGATACCGCCCGCCGGCGCGTTGACCTGGCCCTCAAGCGAGGTGCCGGTGCCGAAAGGAATGACGGGGACGCGATTTTTGGCGCAGATCCGCACCACGTCCTGGATGTCGGCGGTCTCCTGCGCCATTACCACGCCATCAGGCGGCTGGTTGGGAATCCAGGTGGTGGTATGGCCATGCTGCTCGCGCACGGCCTGCGAGGTGATGAGGCGGTTGCCGAAGCGTGCGGCAAGCTGCTCCAGTGCGCTCGCGAGGGCTTTCGGCTCCGGCCGCGGCGGATTATTGGTGATGGTCGTACCCACGGAGTTCCTCCCGACAGAAGAACCGTGGCAAAGGACATAAAACCGGTCAAGTCAAGCGACCGGACGCATAGCTGGAAGGAAACATGCCGGAGACTGCCGCCTCAGCGCCCCAAGCACAGCCATTCCGCGCCTCGATCATGCAAATCGAGCCGCAATGGATCGATTATAACGGCCATCTCAACATGGCCTATTACAACGTGATGTTCGACCGCGCGATCGACCAGCTCTGGGCCGAGCTCGGCATCGGGCCGACTTACATGAAGGAACGCCACGGCTCGACCTTCACCGCCGAATGCCACGTGCGTTACTTGCGCGAAATCCACCTCGGCGATCCCGTGCGGATCTTGGTCTGGCTGCTGGAGGCCGACGACAAGCGGCTGCACACGTTCGAGGAGATGCGGCACGCAAGCGAAGGCTGGCTGTCGGCGACTTCCGAGAACATGTCGCTTCACATGGACATGAACTCGCGCAAGGTTGCGCCTTTTCCGCCGGATATAAGCGAGCGCATCGCTGCGGTCACAAAGGCCCACAGCGCGGTCTCGCGCCCCGAGGGCATCGGCCGCAACGTGGCGATGCCCTCGAAGCGGTAGCGCGTGATCCGGCGCACTAGACCCTGTTGCGGCCGCGGGCCAGGCCGACCACGGCCGAGACCAGGAACAGAACGACCGCGATGAAGAAGATGATCTTGGCGATCTCGATCGAGGCGCCGGCGATGCCGCCGAAGCCCAGGATGCCGGCGATCAATGCGATAACCAGAAACGTCACAACCCAGCCAAGCATGGTCAAACCCTCGTCTTGATGTCTGTCTGCGTTTGGCGCGGCTGGCCGCGCCACCTGCCCAGACAATCTCGAGGCGGGAACGATGGTTCCGATCCGCGCAGGGTGGAAATTCGAAAGGCCCGCAGGAACAAATTGGCCTGCCGCGCACGTGGAAAACCTCATTCCGCCGCCCCATATAGGCACCATCCCTGTTAGAAGGCTCCCTTCCGCCACCCCGCGGTGCCATCGTGGGGCCAATGATTCGCATGACCGAGCCGAGCAAGATCACGTCCCAGAACGTCCCCGACCACCAACCCGCAGCCGGCGGCATTGCCGCGCGTGCGCGCGCCTCGGTGGGCCCGAAATATCTGTCCGGGCTCAATCCGGAGCAGCGCGAGGCCGTGGAGACGCTGGACGGCCCGGTCCTGGTGCTGGCCGGCGCCGGGACCGGCAAGACGCGCGTGCTGACGACGCGTATCGCCCACATCCTGAGCCAGGGCCGCGCCCGCCCCGCCGAGATCCTGTCGGTGACCTTCACCAACAAGGCGGCGCGCGAGATGAAGCACCGGCTCGGCCAGATGCTCGGCCATGCCGTCGAGGGCATGCCGTGGCTCGGCACCTTCCACTCCATCGGCGGCCGCATCCTGCGCACCCATGCCGAGCTGGCGCAGCTCAAGTCCAACTTCACCGTGCTCGACACCGACGACCAGGTGCGGCTGCTGAAGCAGCTGCTGCAGGCCGAGAACATCGACGACAAGCGCTGGCCAGCACGCATGCTCGCCGGCCTGATCGACGGCTGGAAGAACCGCGGCCTGATGCCGTCGCAGGTGCCGTCAGGCGAAGCCGCCGTCTTCGGCAACGGCAAGGGCGGCAAGCTCTATGCGAGCTATCAGGAGCGGCTGAAGATTTTGAACGCAGCCGATTTCGGCGATCTGCTTTTGGAAGATATCCGCATCTTCCGCGAGCATCCGGATATTCTCAGGCAGTACCAGCAGCGTTTCAAATTCATCCTGGTCGACGAGTACCAGGATACGAACGTCGCGCAGTATTTGTGGCTACGGCTGCTGTCGCAGGCGCCGTCGTCCCCGTCCTTCGCCTCTCCCCGCTTGCGGGGAGAGGCCGACGCGCAAAGCGCGGCGGGTGAGGGGGACTCTCCGAGCACCGCGCTCGTGGAGACTCCCCCTCACCCCGACCCTCTCCCCGCAAGCGGGGCGAGGGAGCAGACGCCCCCCACCAAGAACATCTGCTGCGTCGGCGACGACGACCAGTCGATCTATGGCTGGCGCGGTGCCGAGGTCGACAACATCCTGCGCTTCGACCACGATTTCCCCCGCGCCAAGGTCATTCGCCTGGAACGCAACTATCGCTCGACCGGCCACATCCTCGCCGCCGCATCGCATCTGATCGCGCACAATGAAGGCCGGCTCGGCAAGACGCTGCGCACCGAGGACCAGGACGGCGAGAAGGTCACGGTCACGGGCTCGTGGGATTCCGAAGAGGAAGCCCGCGGCATCGGCGAGGAGATCGAGCAGATCCAGCGCAAGGGCGAGAAGCTCAACGAGATCGCGATCCTGGTGCGCGCCTCCTACCAGATGCGCGAGTTCGAAGACCGCTTCGTCACGCTCGGCCTGCCCTATCGCGTCATCGGCGGCCCGCGCTTCTACGAGCGCGCCGAAATCCGCGATGCGCTGGCGTACTTGCGCGTCATCAATTCGCCGGCCGACGATCTCGCCTTCGAGCGCATCGTCAATGTGCCGAAGCGCGGGCTTGGCGACGCCACCGTGCAGATGCTGCACGACCACGCTCGCAAGCGCCGCATTCCCTTGTTCGAGGCGGCCCGCGCCGTGGTCGAGACCGACGAGCTGAAGCCGAAGGCGCGCGGCTCGCTTCGCGAGGTCGTCGCCCAGTTCGACCGCTGGCGCGCCCAGCGCGAGGTCACCGCGCACACCGATCTCGCCCAGATCGTGCTCGACGAGAGCGGCTATACCGAGATGTGGCAGAAGGACCGTTCGGCGGACGCCGCAGGCCGGCTGGAGAATTTGAAAGAGCTGGTGCGCTCGATGGAGGAGTTCGAGAACCTGCAAGGGTTCCTCGAGCACATCTCGCTGGTGATGGACCGCGACAGCGGCGCCGATGAGGACGCGGTGTCGCTGATGACGCTGCATTCGGCCAAGGGGCTCGAATTCGACAACGTGTTCCTGCCGGGCTGGGAGGAAGGCCTGTTCCCGAGCCAGCGCACGCTGGACGAACAGGGCCGCGCCGGCCTCGAGGAGGAGCGCCGGCTCGGCCATGTCGGCCTGACCCGCGCCCGCCGCCGCGCCATGATCTATTTCGCCACCAACCGCCGGATCCACGGCACCTGGTCGACCACGATCCCGTCGCGCTTCCTCGACGAACTGCCGGCGGCCAATGTCGAGATCACCGAATCCAAGGGCGGCTCGGCCTGGGGCGGCACCGGCGGCTACGGCGCCTCACGCTTCGACGACATGGAGGCATTCGGCTCCACCTATTCGACGCCGGGCTGGCAGCGCGCGCAGGCCAACCGCAACCGGGGCGGCGGCCGCAATGGCGGCGGTGGCGGCAGCGTTGGAAGCGGCGGCTTCGAGGAAGAGGCTGCGACGTTCTCATCCTCCTCGTCATCAGGCCCCGACTTCGGCAGCTTCTCCTCGCGCCGCCGCGGTCCCCTGACGATCGAGGGCGAGCTGGTCGCCAAATCCACCGGCACAACTTCCGAATTCTCGCTGTCCGACCGCGTCTTCCACCAGAAATTCGGCTACGGACGCGTCACCAAGATCGACGGCAACAAGCTCACCATCGCCTTCGACAAGGCCGGCGAGAAGAAGGTCGTGGACAGCTTTGTGCAGCGGGCGTGAGCGCCCGATATGGCTCAGTATGTTGCCATCATCGAAGACACCGATCCCGACGCTGTCAGCCTGTGGTTTCCCGACCTGCCCGGCTGCATCTCCGGCGGCGACGATGTCGAGGAGGCCCTGGAGAGTGCACCCGAGGCACTCGCCTTCTATGCGCAGGAGCTGATCGCGGACGGCCGGCAGCTTCCTCCGCCCAGAACATTGGACGAGCTCAAGGTCGACCCTGAGTTCGCCGACGACCTCAGGAAACACACGGTCGCCCTGATCGAATGGCCGCCCCGCGACGACGCCGACGAGTGAGGACTGTTCGCCGCACTCGCCGGGCCTTCGACAGTTCTCGTCCGAACAGCCCTTGACCAGCCCGAACTTCCCCGTATCAGATGCAACCATGGTCCGGGGCATCGCACTGATCTTGCTGGCATTGGGGATGCCGTCGCTTAGCGCGGCGGAGACCATGAGCTTTGGCGATTCGATCGGGCTCCTGGCCAAGAGCTGCGGTGCGGAAATCGTCGCCAATTGCCGCGGCGTCAACCCGGATTCGACCCGCCTGAAGGAGTGCCTGTCGCGCAACCGCGACGTGCTGTCCCAGCAATGCGCGAGCGACTATCTCGGCGCGTTCGACGCCATCCAGAAGCGCGTCGCCGCGCGCGTCACGGTGGCGAACGCCTGCCAGCGCGAGATCGTCAAGGTCTGCGGCGGCTCGACCAAGGAGACCAGCAAGTCGATCCCCTGCCTGGTTTCGACGCCCAAGGGCATCAGCAACAACTGCCTGAAAGCCGTCGACGACGCGGGGTACCGCTGATGCGCGCGAGCAGGCTTTTCATTGCCGGAACTGCGGTCGCGCTCGGCCTCGCTTTGCTCGCGGGCACTGCCGTCGCCCAGACGGCGGCGCCGACCCGCGACGACATCGTCGGCAAGCTCAACCATTTCGAAGAAGCCGCCGAGGTCGACCTTCCCGCGCTGAAGCAGCAGGTGATGGAGCGCGCCAAGGCCAGGATCAAGAACGATCCGGGTCCGGTGAACCGGCCGCCGATCGCGCCTGACCTCGCCAAGCTACCCGCCTTCAACGCGCAGATCCAGTTCGATGCCGACACGCCGATCATCCAGCCGGCCTCCTACCAGACCGTCGGCCGCATCGCGGACGCGCTGGTTCATTCCTCGCTGCTGCCCTACACGTTCCTGATCGTCGGCCACGTCGAATCCAACTCGAAGACGCGCGAGGCCAACGCGATCCTGAGCCAGCGCCGCGCCGACGCGATCCGCGACGTGCTGGTGAACACGTTCAAGATCTCGACCAAGCGGCTGCATCCGATCGGGCTCGGCGAGGAGCAGTTTCTCGACCGGACCAAGCCGACCTCGGCCGTCAACGGCCAGTTGCAAATCCTGACCTATGCCAAGGTGCCCGAGGAGGCGCCTGCGCATCCGGCTGCGGCGTCTGCGCCTGCGGCGAAAAAGCCCGCCAAGAAGCGCTGAGCAAACGCAACTTCGCACCCGACGGAACCCTTTGAAGTCCCGATCGTTTTGTAGCCTGTTCGGGGCGCACAAATGCGGTTTCACGCGACAAAAGCGCCGGTTTGTGCACCGCCCGGTCCAGTGCTATAGCCTCTGTTCGCCCTTCCCCGACCCCGTGCTGCATGAGACCGAAATGGGTGGCTATTTTCAGCGCCAACTTGCCGTTTATGTCGAGTACCATCGCGACCCCCGGAACACGGCGATGCATGTGGTCGGTATTCTCCTGTTGTTCACCGGCGCCGTGATGCCGCTGACGCTGGTCAGGCTTCCGCTGTTCGGTTTCGATGTCAGCCTCGCGGTGATCCTGGCGTTGCCGGTCCTGATATATTGGCTGCTGCTCGATGTGGCGCTCGGGATCGGCATTCTGGCGGTCTCTATCGTGCTGTTTTCGGTTGCGACGACCGTTGCGGCGCAAGTCAGCACCGCGACGATGTGGGCGATTTTCGCCGCGCTGGTGGCGCTCGGCCTCGCCGCGCAGGCCATCGGTCACAAGGTTTTTGAGGGCCGCGAAGCCTCGTTGTTCACTTTTCCTTCGCATCTTTTGCTTGGACCGATGTTCGTGATGGCAAAATTATTCATTGCATTGGGCTTCCGTCGCGACCTTGCCGCGATTCTGGCGCCTCTTCCGGCCAATTCCCTTTCAACCCGATAGCTCTAGACGCGAAACAGCAACCTTCTGCATGGCTCTCGTACTGGTTACCGGTGGCAGTGGCTTCATCGGACATCACCTCGTCGAAGCGCTCCGCGCCCGTGGGCAGCGGGTGCGCGTTCTCGATGTCCGCGCGCCGGCCGCGGCCAACGCGGACGTTGAATTCGTCCACGGCTCGGTGCTCGACGGCGCAGCAGTCGATACTGCGATCGCCGGGGTCGATCAGGTCTATCACCTCGCCGGCCTGCCCGGCATGTGGGTCGCCAACAAGCAGGACTTTCACGAGGTCAACTGTCGCGGCACCGAAATCGTGCTCGCGGCCGCAATGAAGCGCGGCGTGTCGCGCTTCCTGCACTGCTCGACGGAATCGATCCTGTTCCCCTATTCCGACCTCAAAGGCGCAGCCGCCGAAGAGGCGCTACAGCCGGCCGACGCGATGCCGGGCGCCTATACGCGGTCGAAGTCGCTCGCCGAGCATCATGCCGCGAAAGCGGCGGCCAGCGGCTTTCCGCTCGTGATCGGCACGCCGACCATGCCGATCGGCGCGGCCGACCACAATCTGACGCCGCCGACGGCGATGCTGTGGTACTTCCTGCAGAAGAAGGTGCAGCCGCATCTCAACTTCCTGGTCAACCTCGTCGACGTCCGCGACGTGGCCATGGGCCTCGTGCTGACCATGGAGCGCGGCCGCATCGGCCAGCGCTACATCCTCGGCGGCGACTGCGTCCCGCTCGGCAACATCCTGCGGATGATGTCGGCGATGAGCGGCCGCCGGCAGTTCCCGGTCGTCGTGCCCGGCAAGATCGCCGAGCTCTCGGGCATCATGCTCGAATACCTCGCCGATCGTGTCACGCGCCGGCCGCCCAACGGCACCGCCGAGGGCGTGCGCATTGCGCTCGCCGCGAGCGACCTCTCGATCGGCAAGGCGCGCACCGAGCTCGGTTACGCGCCGCGTCCGATCGAGCCCGTGCTGCGCGAAACCATCACCCATCTGCTCGCCCGCAACGGCCAGCAGCCCTCCGGCGCCATCAAGCATCACGCGCTCTCCTCGCGCGCGAGCTGAAGCCGCCGCCCAACGCAAAGAACCTTCATGTCCTTCGATTTCAGCAAGCTTGTCTCTGTCGCCTGGGGTGGCTGGACCACGACCTGGCCGACGCAACTGCTCGCCCTGATCTGGCTCGCCTGGCTCGCCAGCTGGGTCGGCGCCTCGTTCTGGCAGGGCCGCACCCAGAAGCAGGTGCTGACGCTGGAGTCGGGCCGCTATCGCATCCCGATCCTGGTCGGCGGCATCCTGTTCACGCCGTGGACCGCGGAAGTGCTCGGTGAGAAGCCGCTCTGGGTGTTCAGCAACACGGCTGTCTACATCACGGCGCTGATCGTGCTCGCCGGCATCTCCTTCACCTGGTGGGGACGGCTGCATCTCGGAAAGTTCTGGTCGAACACCATCACCCACAAAGAAGACCACCGCGTCGTCGACACCGGGCCGTACGGCATCGTGCGCCATCCGATCTACACCGGCCTGATCGCGGGCATGCTCGCCACCGGCATCGCAGTCGGCACCGTCACCGCGATCCTCGGCGCGATCCTGATCTCGCTCGGCATGTGGCAGAAGGGCCGGATGGAAGAGGTGTTCCTCTCCAAGGAGCTTGGCGAAGACGCCTACGGCGCCTATTGCCGGCGCGTGCCGATGATCATCCCGTTCCTGTCGCCGCGGTGAGGGCTTAGCAGCTCGCCTCACTCTCGTGTCCCGGACGCGCTGCAACGCCCTTGGCGTTGCTGCGCAGAGCCGGGACCCAGATAGCGACGTACTACATGGCGGTGAGATGGGCCCCGGCTCTGCATCGCACCGCGAAGACGCGCTGGGCTGCGTCCGGGGCACCGAGCGCGTGCTTGGACGCACCAAGGAACCGCCCCTCCCCAAGCCCGTTATCCCTCGACAGCTGCCACCTGCGCGAGCATCGAGCCATGTCGGACGCCTACGATTATTTTTGCGAGCATGCGATCGCCGCTGTCCGCAAGGCGCGGGCGCTGCCGCGCGGGCGACCGAAGCAGAAGCAGCGCACGGTGGCGCGGGTCTATCATCTGCTGTCCAAGGAGGCCGCGCTGGTGCCGAACATCCATCACCTCGACGATTTTCGTGCGGCACGGCGACTGGAGCGGCAGATCCATCGCTGATCTCCGGGCAAGCCCCGCCAGCGTTCGTCCCATGCAAAATCGATCGGCTGCCATTCCGCGGGAATAGGCCCGGCCGGCGCCCCGCACAGGTTGACGTCTGCCCCGTCAGCCAGTTGGATGCGCGCGCAAACAGGGGCCCTCTCATGACCTTCTCCAGCATCTTTGCGCAGTTCGTTGCGCTCCTCGGCGGCGTCGCACTGCAATGGCGGAAGCTGTCGGGCACCGTGCCTGCGCCGGCCTGGGGAGAGAAGCCCGCCATTCCCGAAGCCAAGCCGCAAGGCGCGATCCCGACCTTGAAGATGCCGACCGCGCGCGGCTGGAGCGAGGGCCAGAAGCCGACGGTCGCTCCCGGGCTCAAGGTCAACGCGTTCGCGACCGGGCTCGACCATCCGCGCTGGATCGAGGTGCTGCCCAATGGCGACGTGCTGATTGCGGAGGCGACGCAGATCGCGGGCGCACCGCGCAGCGTGTTTCATTACGCGATGCAGGCAACGATGCGGCGCGCCGCGGCGCTCGGCGTGTCCGCCGACCGCATCACGCTGCTGCGTGACACGGACGGCGACGGCGTCGCCGAGCAACGCGGCGCCTTCATGGAAAATCTCAGCCAGCCGTTCGGCATGGCGCTGGTCGGCGACACCTTCTATGTCGGCAATACCGACGGCGTGATGGCGTTTCCCTATGTCGGGGGTGCCGACCGCATCACCGCGCCGGGCAAGCGGCTCACGACGTTCAAGCCAAGCGGACACTGGACCCGCAGCCTGCTGGCAAGCCCCGACGGCAAGAAGCTCTATGCCGGCGTCGGCTCGCTCAGCAACATCGCCGAGATGGGCATGGAGGTCGAGGAAGGCCGCGCCGCGGTCTACGAGCTCGACCTCGTTGCCGGCACGCACCGCATTTTCGGCGCGGGCCTGCGTAACCCGGTCGGGCTTGCGTGGGAGCCGAATACGGGTGTGCTCTGGACCGTCGTCAACGAGCGCGACGGGCTCGGCGACGAGACGCCGCCGGATTATTTGACGTCGGTGCGCGACGGCGGCTTCTACGGCTGGCCCTATTGCTATTGGGGCAAGACGGTGGACGACCGCGTGCCGCAGGATCCTGCGATGGTCGCCAAGGCGCTTCAACCGGACTACGCGCTCGGCGGCCACACCGCCTCGCTCGGCCTGTGCTGGATGCCCGCAGGCACGCTGCCGGGCTTCCCCGACGGCATGGTCATCGGCCAGCACGGCTCGTGGAATCGCAGCACGCTGTCCGGCTACAAGCTGGTGTTCATCCCGTTCGAGAACGGCAAGCCGTCCGGCCCCGGTCGCGACATCCTGTCGGGCTTCCTGTCCCCGGACGAGAAGGAATCCTACGGCCGCCCGGTCGGTGTCGTGATCGGCCCCGACAAGAAATCACTGCTGATGGCGGACGACGTCGGCAACGTGATCTGGCGCGTCACGGGCGCGTAAAGGATCACGTCCCCACACACAGCGTGGCGCGCTGCTTCTTCAGCAGCGCGATCACCGACAGCGCGGTGATCAGGCCGGTCTTTGGATTTTCGGATGGGATGTTCTCGATGCCCATCGAGAACCGCGCCGAATCCGCCTCGACCTCGATGCGGTGAACGTTGCGCGTCACGGTCGGGTCGGCCCAAACCTGGATCTCGGTACGATCGGGCCCTATTCCCGCCAGCGACAGCGCAACGGCGACATTGACGTTCGCCGGAAAGCCCTTCGCCGCTTCGCGTGCGCTGCCCTCGAACAGCTTGAGCGGCTCGCGCAGATTGTCGATGTCGATCTTGTTCTGCACGATGAAGGGCGCGCCCTTCAGCCCGTCGATCGGCTTGCGCGTCACCATCTTCACGGAATGAATGGTGCCGATTGCGGCGGCGTTGACGGCGTCGAGCCCGATCAACGCGCCGGTCGGCACGATGATGCGGCCGCCATTGGCGCGGGCGAGATCGACGAGATCGAAATTGTCGAGCAGGCCACCGACGCTCACGACGACCACCGCCTTGCCGCGCTTCACGGCGGGCTCGACGATCGCGCGCAACTGGCTGCTCGGTGCGCACTCGACCACGATGTCGGCGACCTCGCCGAGCTGATCGATCGGAAGGATCTTCGGCGGATGACGCAGACCGCCGATGAAGACCTGATGCTTGGCGGGATCGCGCACAGCCGCGGCCGACAGCGCCAGTCCCTCAATGCCCTGATCGAGCGCGGTCGCGATCTTCGTGCCGATCGAGCCCAGCCCGGCGATGGCGACCCGCAACTCGCTCGAAGCTCTCTGTTCAGTCATCGCACTCACCTAAGGTCCGAGCTTCCGTCATAGCCCCTCACGCCTCCCGCGCATAGCTGCGCAGGCGCGCCTCGAGCACCGCCAGCATGGCATCGCGGGCCGGATCGCGCGAGCCGCGCAGCCACGCGGCGGCGAGCGGCAGCCGGCCGACCGGCCCGCTCTGCCTTGGCCGCAGCGGCACGAAGCGCACGCCCGTGACCGCCATGCGCGCCGTCCAGCGCGGCACGATCGCAACTCCGAGCTTCGTGGCCACCAGGTTGATGATGGTCTGTTTCTCGTCGGCGACCTGCACGATGCGCGGCGTCAGGCCTGCCTGCTCGAACAGCTTGATCGTGAGGTCATGGCTGTGCGGCCGGGAGCGGCGGTCCGGCACCAGCATCGCCTCGTCGGCGATGTCGGCCAGCTTAATCGACTTGCGCGCGGCCAGCGCGTGCCGCTGCGGGAACGCCACGATCGCGGTCTCCTGAAGCAGATCGCGGAATTCGAGGCGCTTGTCCGCACGATCGGGCCGGCGAACGAAGGCGAGATCGAGCGCGCCGGTCAGGATCTTCGGCAGCAACCGGATGGTCTTGTCCTCGAGCAGCTGCACCGCGATGTCAGGATGCTTGGCGCGGAAGTCGCGCAAGAGCGGCGGCAGCAACCCGGCGGCTGCGCTGTCGATGGCGCCGATCCGGAGCCGCCGCGCAGTCCCCGCCCGGGAGCGGTTGCGCAGATTGCTCTCGACCGCCTCGACCTTGGCGAGGATGACGCGGGCATCGCGCAGCAGCGTCGCGCCGTCCTCGGTGAGCGACACTGCACGCGTCGTCCGCGCGAACAGCCGCGTGCCCAGATCCTCCTCCAGCAGCCTGATCTGGCGGCCAAGCGCGGAAGGCAGCATCTGGAGCTGCTGCGCCGCCCGGCCGAAATGCAGCTGCTCGGCCGCCGCCACGAAGCACCGGAGCTGATGCAATTCCATTCCGCAAATCCTCTCGCCTCGCGAGGATTATATCATTTTTTTGTATAAACCAGCGCCAATTGAATCCGCCCTGCACTCCCGTCTAGATTCGCTGGCGACGCAGACAGCCAGATATGCCGGCGCGATCTCTCACACGGAGCATTCTCATGCGCACTCATTCGATCGCAGCCATTCCCGCCGACGGCATCGGCCCCGAGGTGATCTCGGCCGGGATCCGCGTGCTGGAGGCGCTGGCAAAACGCAGCGGCGACCTCGCCTTCAGCGTCAGGACGTTCGACTGGGGTTCGGACTATTACAAGAAGCACGGCGTGATGATGCCGGCCGACGGCCTCACCGAGTTGAAGAAGTTCGACGCGATCTATTTCGGTGCGGTCGGCGCGCCTGATGTGCCCGACCACATCACGCTGTGGGGCCTGCGCCTGCCGATCTGCCAGGGCTTTGACCAATATGCCAATGTGCGGCCGACCAAGATCTTGCCCGGCGTCGCCTCGCCGCTGCGCAATGTCGGTGTCGGCGATCTCGACTGGGTGATCGTGCGCGAGAACTCGGAGGGCGAATATGCCGGCATGGGCGGCCGCGCCCACAAGGGCCTGCCGGAAGAGGTCGGCACCGAGGTCGCGATCTTCACCCGCGTCGGCGTCACCCGCATCATGCGCTATGCGTTCCAGCTCGCACAGTCGCGCCCGCGCAAATTCCTGACCGTCGTGACCAAGTCGAACGCGCAGCGCCACGGCATGGTGATGTGGGACGAGATCGCGGCCGAGGTCGCGACCGAATTCCCCGACGTGACCTGGGACAAGATGCTGGTCGATGCCATGACGGTGCGCATGACGCTGCATCCGAAAAGCCTCGACACCATCGTCGCGACCAATCTCCATGCCGACATCCTGTCCGACCTCGCCGGCGCGCTGGCCGGCAGCCTCGGCGTGGCGCCGACCGGCAACATCGATCCGCAGCGCCGTTTCCCCTCGATGTTCGAGCCGATCCACGGCTCGGCCTTCGACATCACCGGAAAGGGCATCGCCAATCCGGTCGCGACCTTCTGGACCGGCGCGCAGATGCTCGAGCATCTCGGCGAGAAGGACGCCGCTTCAAGGCTGATGGCGGCGGTCGAGCGCGTCTGCGCGGCGGGCGTGCTGACGCCGGATGTCGGCGGCAAGGCGACGACAAAGGAAGTGACGGATGCCGTGATCGACGCGATCAACGGCTCGAATGTGTGATCGCCCCTCGACGTCATGGCCGGGCTTGTCCCGGGCATGACGGGTGTGAATTAACTACCTCCGCCCCGCCGGAGGAGCCGGCGTCGCCATCGCGGCGGCCGGCTCCGGCGGTGCCAGATGGCGCGGCACGATGATGGTCTGTCCGGGCGTGAGCTGCGCGTTCTCTGCAAGCGAGTTGCTCTGCGCGAGAGTCCACAGCGGCACGCGATTGGCGGCGGCGATGCTCTCCATGGTGTCGCCGCGCCGCACCGGCACCCGCACGCCACTATCCCACAATTCGACCAGCGTATCCGCAGGCACCAGATAACGCAGCGGCACGGCACCGGCCTGGGTCTGCGGCGGAATGCGCGGCAGCTGGGTCACCATCTCGACGATCTGGCGATGGATGTCGTCGGATTTCTCGATGTTGATGTGCGAGACGCGGCTGTTTTCCTTCAGATCGTAGCTCGCATAATGACCGCGAAAGCCGGGGACCGCGACGACGTCGCCGCCGCCGAGCACGCTATCGGACAGGAAGATGTTGATGAAGCGCTCGACATTGAGCGGCACGTCACCGGTCGCATGCGCGGGATCGATGGCGATGACGAGGCTGATCGGGATGCTCTCCTTTGCCGCCATCTCGGAGATGACGATCGAGCACAGACCACCCATGGAGTGCCCGATCAGCACGATCGGCGCCGCCTTCTCCTTGTAGCTGGCGATGACGCGGTTGCCGATGAACCGGCAGAGGGTGAATTCGTAGACATCGGCGGAAAAGCCGGCCTGTGTCAGCTTCTCGCCGAGCCGGTCCATGCCGGTCGAGAAGATCGGGCCCATGGCGCCGCGGAACAGATAGACGTTCGGCGGCGGCGACGGCTCGAACGGCGGAGGCGGCGGCGCGGCGGGTGCGGCCGCGGTGGCCTTGGACTTGGCAGGTGAGGCGGCGGCCATGCCGGGGCTCAGGGCGAGCAGCGCAACGGCTGCCAGCGCGACTAGTCGCCTCAAATCAATCATCAATCCAGCAGTCCCACGACGGGAGGCGATCACCTCCCCCGCCGGCTTAGTGACGGCCGATTGGGTGGAATTTGGGGCACGGAACCGGCTATCTCCTCCGAGTGCGAACTCTCACCGCACGCCTGGCGGCGCGACCGGACTTTGCGACGATTGGCCCCAGTCCTCGCGCGCGAACGGCTAAAATGGCAGCATCCGGTTCAACAATTCGAGCAGCGTGCGCTGCTCGGCCTCGCTGAGCGGCGCCAGCATCTTCCGATTATAGGGCTCCGTCAGCCTTGCACCCTCCGCAATGAGCTTTGCGCCCTTCGGCGTCAGCATGAGCTCGACGGCGCGGCGATCGGACTTCGAGCGGTTGCGCTTGATGAAGCCGGATGATTCCAGCTCGTTCAGGATCTTGATCAGGTTCGGCAGCCGCAGCCGCAGCAGGCCGGCGAGGCTGCTCGGCGGAACGCCCGGATTGTCGCGAATGACGGCGAAGATCGCATAGGTCGCGGGCGTCAGACCCAAGGCGGCGAACTCCTCGTAGAAGCCCTCGAAGAATCTCAGCTGCGCCAGGCGCAGCATGAAGCCGGGGGTGCGCTGGAGCGCGCGCAGGTCCAGCGATTTCTCCGTCTGCTGAGCGGACTTTTGCGGAGCGGATTTGGCTCCGCTTAGAGGCTTCGGGCTCATGATTCTCAATCCCAGGGACGGCCGAATTGACACTCTCAAAAATAGCTATAAAATATAACTATTATTCAGCGGCACCAAGACCGCCTATGGGAGGGACACAATGAACAGCAAATTCCTGCACAAATTGTGCATTTTGGCCGCAACGCTCGCCACGGCGCCGGCGTTGGCCCAGGACGTCGTGAAGATCGGCATCCTGAACGACCAGTCGGGTCCGTTCGCGAGCTACCAGGGCATCGGCTCGGTCGTTGCCGCCAAAATGGCCGTCGAGGATTTTGGCGGAAAGGCCGCCGGCAAGCCGGTCGAGGTCGTCGCGGCCGACCACCAGAACAAGACCGACATCGGGATCGGCATCGCGCGGCGCTGGTACGAGAACGACAGCGTCGATGCGATCTTCGATCTCCCGAACTCGTCGATCGCGCTTGCGGTGGCCGGCATGAGCGCCGAGAAGAACAAGGTCTTCGTCGGATCGGGCGCCGGAACAGTGCTGCTGACCGGCGAGAAATGCACGCCGAACACCGTGCACTGGACCTACGACACCTATTCTTACGGCCGCGGTCTCGGCAAGGCGATCGTCCAGCAGGGCGGCAAGAAATGGTTCTTCATCACCGCCGACTACGCCTTCGGTCATGATCTGGAAAAGCAGGCTGCGGAGGCCGTGAAAGCGGCCGGTGGCGAGGTGCTCGGCAGCGTAAGGCATCCCTTGGGAACGGCCGATTACGCCTCTTTCCTGCTACAGGCCCAGGCGTCGGGCGCGAACGTCGTCGGCTTCGCCAATGCCGGTGACGACACCATCACGTCGATGAAGCAGGCCGCCGAGTTCGGACTGACCAAGGACCACAAGCTGGTCGGATTGATCCTCGGCATGAACGGGCTTCCCGCACTGGGCCTGAAGTTTGCGCAAGGCGCGCAGATCATGAACCCGTTCTACTGGGATCTGAACGACGGCACGCGGGCCTTCGCAAAACGCTTCGCCGAACGGATTCCCTCGAAGGCCTATCCGAACGACATGCAGGCCGGCGTCTATGCCTCGGTCATTCACTATCTCAAAGCGGTCAACAAGGTCGGAGGCGCCAAGGATGGCAAGGCCGTCGTCGCCGCAATGAAGGAGATGCCGACCGACGATGTTCTGTTCGGCAAGGGCTATATCCGCAAGGACGGACGCAAGATCCACCCGCTCTACCTGTTGCAGGTCAAGTCGCCCGAGGAATCGACCTCGGCGTGGGATCTGCTGAAGGTCGTCGCCACCATCAAGGGCGAGGACGCGTTCCGCTCGGAGAGCGATGGCCAGTGCCCGCTCAGCAAGCCATAGACGCGGAGCTGACCATGAGCGGCATCGCCTCCAGTCAGGTCGACCCGTTTGCGCCTGACTTCCTGTTGAACCCCTATCCTGCCTATGCGGCGCTACGCGCGCTCGGGCCCGTGTTCGCGCTGGAGCGTTACGGCGTGTGGGCGATGGCGGGCTATGGCGAGGTCGAGCCGGCCTTGAAGGACTGGAAGACGTTCATCAGTGGCGAGGGCGTCGGGCTCAACGGGATGAACCCTGCGCTGCCAAAGCCGCTGACGCTCCAGATCGATCCGCCCGATCACGACAAGGGCCGGCGGGTCCTCGGCCGCACGCTGTCTCCGGGCGTTGCGAGGAAGCTGCGCGAGACGTTTCAGCAGGAGGCGGAGAAGAAGGTCTCGGAGCTGATCGACAAGGGCACGTTCGATGCCGTGACCGACCTCGCCGAAGCCTATCCGATGAAGGTGTTTCCGGACGCGATCGGCATCAGGCCAGACGGCCGCGAGAAGCTCTTGGCCTGGAGCACATTCGTGTTCGACAGCTTTGGCCCCGAGAACGAGATGCTAGCGGCTTCACGCAAGGAAGGCCTCGCCGCCCAGAGCTGGATCATGGACTGCTGCGCACGAGATGCGTTGCGGCCCGACAGCCTCGGCATGATGATCTACCAGGCGGCCGACGACGGCGAGATTACCGAGCACGAGGCGACGCATCTGGTGCGGCCGTTCCTCACGGCGGGGATCGACACCACCGTCAACGGCATCGGCAACACCCTGCTCGCGCTCGCCACCCATCCGGATGAATACCGCAAGCTCCACCACAGGCCGGAGTTGGCGCGCAACGCTTTCGAGGAAGGCCTGCGCTACGATTCGCCGGTGCAGACGTTCTTTCGAACCACCTCGCGCGACGTCGAGATCGGCGGCGGCGTGATCCCGGCACACCGCAAGGTGCTGCTGTTCATGGCCTCCGCCAACCGCGATCCGGCCCGATGGGACGGAGCCGATCGCTTCGAGGTCGAACGGACCGCGACCGGCCATGTCGGCTTCGGCGCAGGCATCCACGCCTGCGTCGGTCAGATGATCGCGCGTCTGGAAGGCGAATTGATCTTCAGCGAGCTTGCGAGGCGCGTGAAGACCATCGAGCTCACGGCGGAGCCGAAACGCAGGCTCAACAATTCCCTGCGCGGGCTGGAGAGCATGCCGGTCCGCGTGACGCCCGCTTAGGCGGCATCACGCGGGGGAGGATGCGACGGCTCAGTTCCTTGCCGGCGCCGTTGCGGCCGCCGAGCGCGCCTGCCGCGGTGCGCCGGGTTCGGCGACCGGGACCGCCGCCGGCGCGCGCGAGCGCATGATGGCGGCGTCGATCTCGGCGATGACGCGGCGCTGGATCGCCTCGTTCTTGTCGATCGAGATATGGCCGACGCCGGTGCCGCGCACGTCGACATTGTCGAGCTTGCCGCGGAAACCGTCGGCACGCTTGACCGGCTCACCGGGGCCGTCGCCGATATAGATGTTGATGTAACGCTCCGCGCCGGTCGAGAGCTTGGTCTTGAACACGGAATCGAGGCCGATCGCGAGCTTCACGGGCACGCCCAGCCGGTTGAGTTTCGCGATCATGTCGGGCAGCGCGGTCGCGCCGGAGGAATGGCCGACCAGGACGATGGTCTTGAGCCGGCCGGCCTTGTAGGCGGTTGCGGCTTCATCGGCGAGCGAGGACCAGGAGACGAAGTTGGCGACCGTCACCGGGATGCCCTGCGCCTGGAGACGGGCGCCGATCGTGTCGAGGCCGAGCGAGAAGATGTTGAGCACGCCGCGGAGCAGATAGACATGCGTGGTCGCGACCTGGGCCTGGCTCGGGGCCGCCCGGGCCGTGGTCGGGCTGATGGCAACAGCTGACAGCAGGAGCAGGCCCATCGCCCATACACGGAGGGCGGACAATTGGCTGACGCCGGCGGTGTGACGGCCGTTCGGTCTCATCGATCTTTTCCCTGGGGACAATACGCTTTGCGATTGGTCGGAATCGTAGCCATGGCCTGCTCGCAGACGCAACAAAGAGCCGCGTGAATGGCAATCTTAGCCACAGCCCGTGACCATCGCGCAACACCTGCCCGAAACCTGCCACCGAAGGGCCTGTTTTGAGACCATTTTTCTCTCGCCAATTGCGGCCCGGCAAAGGCGTTCTTATCTCAGGGCTCCGCTGACCCGCCCTTCCCGGCAGGTTCCAGCCTCCCTCCCCAGCCTTTGCCCCCTCAGCCTGACGGCCATCCATGTCCTCCATCATCTCCGTCGCCAACCTGTCGAAGACCTATGGGTCCGGCTTCAAGGCGCTCAAGAACATCAATCTCGACATCAAGCGGGGCGAGATTTTTGCGCTGCTCGGCCCGAACGGTGCCGGCAAGACCACGCTGATCTCGATCATCTGCGGCATCGCCAATCCCAGTGAAGGCAAGGTTCTGGTCGGCGGCGAGAACATCCAGACCTCCTACCGCAAGGCGCGCTCGCTGATCGGCCTCGTGCCCCAGGAATTGCACACCGACGCCTTCGAGAGCGTGTGGGCGACCGTGAGCTTCTCCCGCGGCCTGTTCGGCAAGCCCAAGAATCCTGATCACATCGAGAAGGTGCTGAAGGACCTCTCGCTGTGGGACAAGAAGGACAACAAGATCATCACGCTCTCCGGCGGCATGAAGCGTCGCGTGATGATCGCGAAAGCGCTGTCGCACGAGCCGCAGATCCTGTTCCTGGACGAGCCCACTGCCGGCGTCGACGTCGAGCTGCGCAAGGGCATGTGGGAAGTGGTGCGCACCCTCCAGCAGTCCGGCGTCACCATCATCCTCACCACGCATTACATCGAGGAAGCCGAGGAGATGGCCGACCGCATCGGCGTCATCAACAAGGGCGAGATCGTGCTGATCGAGGACAAGGCGACGTTGATGCAGAAGCTCGGCAAGAAGCGGCTGACGCTGCATCTGCAGGGCAAGCTCGACGCGCTGCCGGAGAGCCTTGGGCATTACGAGTTGGAGCTCTGCGATGCCGGCGCGACGCTGGTCTACGATTACGACACCAAGGGCGAGCGCACCGGCATCACCAGCCTGCTCGGCGATCTCCGCACCGCCGGCATCCGCTTCAACGATCTCGACACGACGCAATCGTCGCTCGAGGACATCTTCGTCGATCTCGTGAGGACGTCATGAACCACCGCGCCATCCGCGCCATCTATCTGTTCGAAATGGCGCGCACCTGGCGCACGCTGCTGCAAAGCATCGTCTCGCCTGTGGTCTCCACTTCGCTCTATTTCGTGGTGTTCGGCGCCGCGATCGGTTCTCGCATCAGCCAGGTCGAGGGCGTCAGCTACGGCACCTTCATCGTGCCGGGCCTGATCATGCTTTCGGTGCTGACCCAGAGCATCGCCAACGCCTCATTCGGCATCTACTTCCCGAAATTCACCGGCACGATCTACGAGATCCTGTCGGCACCGATCTCCTATTTCGAGATCGTGCTCGGCTATGTCGGCGCCGCCGCGACCAAGTCGATCATTTTGGGCCTGATCATCCTGGCGACCGCCGGATTATTCGTGCCGCTGCATATCCACCATCCGGTCTGGATGCTGGCCTTCCTGGTGCTGACGGCAGTGACGTTCAGCCTGTTCGGCTTCATCATCGGCATCTGGGCCGACGGCTTCGAGAAGCTGCAGATGATCCCGATGCTGGTGGTGACGCCGCTGACCTTCCTCGGCGGCAGCTTCTATTCCATCGACATGCTGCCGCCCACCTGGCGCACGGTGGCGATGCTCAACCCGGTCGTCTATCTGATCTCCGGCTTCCGCTGGAGCTTTTACGAGATCGCGGACGTCAGCATGTCCGTCAGCGTCGGCATGACGACGGCGTTCCTGGTGATCTGTCTCGTCGTGATCTGGTGGATTTTTCGGACGGGGTATCGGCTGAAGAATTGACGCGACCTCACCGATAGCAATGGAAGCGGTGATAGCCGTCGTAATAGCCGTGGCAGCGGTGACGGTAGTGACGATGAGGAATGCCGAGCACACCCTCGACCGCACCAACGGCGCCGCCGACACCGGCACCGACGACGCCTCCGACCGCACCGCCCACGGGGCCGGCAATCCGGTTGCCCTCGTAAGAGCCTTCCTGGGCGCCGCGGACGATGCCCTGGGCGTGGCCGGCCTGCGGTAGCGACAACAGCGCGAGCAGGATGGCGGCGGCTGCGAACACCAGGCGGAAGGCTAAACCGGCCGGCGACGGCGCGGCGGCGATGCGGGCTTTGTTCATCTTCGATCCCAAACGGTGAATGGCGGCGAGCGCCGCCTGTCGAGGCAGGTGATCGTCAACGCACTGGGCGGCCAAATGGTTGCGCCTTTGTGACGAATTGTCGGCGTTATGAACGGCGCGCCGCTCGCGAAAATGTCAGCGCCACCGCGCGCGGCGCGGCACAAAGCGGCCTTGCTTACGCCCGGCGCCGCGTTAACGATGGGCGGGCAGGCCGCTGGAACGAAAGCCGGATTGCAGGCATATTGCACGTCGGGGACGGAGAGCCGCGGCGCCTAGCGTGAACAGGCCGGAGGCCAGGATTCAAATGCGTTTCCAGATGCGTTCATTTTTTATCGCTTTCACCTCACTGATGCTTTTGAGCGCAGGCAGCGCGCAGGCCAAGGTCGAGATCACCGTCGACAAGGACAATCAGCAGATGACCGTCGCGGTCGACGGCGTCGCGCGCTACCACTGGCCGGTGTCGACCGGCATCCCCTCGCGCGAAACGCCTAACGGCGCGTTCCGCACCTTCCGGATGGAAGAGGATCACTACTCCAAGGAATTCGACGACGCGCCGATGCCGCACGCGATCTTCTTCACCAAGGTCGGCCACGCCATCCATGGCACCGACTCGGTCGGCCGTCTCGGCTCGCCGGCGTCCCACGGCTGCGTGCGGCTGTCGCGCCAGAATGCCTCGACACTCTATGCGCTGGTGCAGCAGCAGGGCGTGCTCAACACCACGGTGACGCTGACCGGCTCGGCGCAGGTGGCGCTGGCGCGCAATCCGCGCGGCCGCACTAACAATGCCGTCGCCCGCGCGCCGCAGCAGCCAGCCGAAGAGCAGTACGCGACCACGGGCGATCCCGTGAATCTGACGCCGCCGGCGCAGCCCGCCCGCCGCCACATGCCGCAGGACGACAATTACATCTATCCGGCCGACGGCAGCGACACCGGCGCCCGGTATCCGGCACCGCGCGGCACACGCCCGCTCTATGATGCGCAGGTTTACCAGCAGCAGCCGCGTCCCTATTACGACCAAGGCTCCGGCCAGCAGGGCTATTACTATCAACCGCAGCCGCGGCAGGTTTACCAGCCGCGCGGCTATTACTACCAGAACTGACGCGGCCGCAGCTCCGTCACCGTCGTCAGTCGTCAGCGCGAACAACAGGATAGCTATTCGAGGCACCATGCCGTCACGTGCCACGACCATTCTGACTGTGCTCTCAGTTCTGATAACGGGGCGGGTCATGGCCTTTGATATCGAGGCGCATCGCGGCGGGCGAGCGCTGTTGCCGGAAAACACCCTGCCGGCCTTCGCCAACGCGCTGTCGATGGGCGTGGACACGCTGGAGCTCGACGTCGGCGTGACCGCTGACGGCGAAGTCGTCGTCTCGCATGAGCGCGGGCTCAATCCGGATCTCGCGCGCAGTGCTGGCAGGACTTACATTGCTCCGCCCGGCACGCCCTTCGTAAAACTGCGGCTGGACGAGGTCAGGACCTATGACGTCGGCCAGATCCGGCCGGACAGTGCCTATGCGAAACAATTCCCCGACCAGCGCGCCGTGCCGGGGACACGCATTCCCACCCTGAGCGAGCTGTTCGCGCTGGTGCGGAAATCCGGCAACTCGCGTGTGCGCCTTAACATCGAGACCAAGATCGATCCGAACCATCCGGACGAAACGCTCGATCCGCAGGCCTTTGTCGCGAAGCTGCTGGGATTGATCGACGCCGAAACGTTTTCCGATAGGGTCATGATCCAATCCTTCGACTGGAGGACCCTGCAGCTCGTCCAGCAGCAGGCGCCGAAGATACCGACGGTGTACCTGACGCTCCAGCGCGGCACAGGCCAGACAGTCGTGCTGGACAAAGCCACCAACTGGACGGCAGGCTTCAGCCCGGCCGAGCACGGCAGCTCGCTGCCACGGACGATCAAGGCGGCGGGCGGCGCAGTCTGGTCGCCCTATTTCGGCGATGTGACCTCCGCGCTGGTCGCGGAAGCCCACGAGCTCGGATTACGCGTCGTGGTGTGGACGGTCAACAAGCGCGAAGACATGGCGCGGATGATGGAGCTCGGCGTCGACGGGATCATTTCCGACAGGCCCGATCTGCTGCGCGAGGTTGCCGGCGAGAAGGGCATTGTGCTGCCGGCGGGGACGCCGATCGCGCCGTAACCGTCGGTCTCGTGTCCGGACGCGGTCAGCATGCAACGCTGCTCCGCAGAGCCGGGACCCAGAGCGCCGCGCCATCAGCCCCGGCTCTGCAGCGCACCGCTGAACTGGACGATGCTTCGCATCGCCGGGGAAGCGCTGCGCTGCGTCCGGGGGATGGAGACGGGTGCCGCCCTACTCTCCATTCTTCAAACGCCGGTACAGGGCGCCCAGGATGTTGGAATAGTCGTCGGTCCAGACCCGTACCCTGTCGTCGGCTTCGGTCTGCTCCCAGACCTTGGAGGACGCGAGCCGACCGACGTCGGCCTCCTCGCGCGCGGAGATGACGACGTCGGTCGAGAAGATGTAGTCGCCATCACGCCCGGAATCCTCGTTGAAGACCCAGCTCTTGAGATCGTTGGCGTCCGCGATGCCGACCACGACGGTCTCGAGATCGAGATGCCGGTTGGAGACGTGCATCACCACAGCCCCGTTCGGCGCGAGCTTGTCCTTGTAGATCTTCATCGCCTCTTCGGTGGCGAGATGAATCGGGATCGCATCCGACGAATAGGCATCGACGATGATGAGGTCGTAGGCTCCGTCGGGCTCCTTTGCGAAGGTGAGGCGCGCATCGCCGATCACCGGCTTCATGTCCGGCAGACAACTCGAGATGTAGCGGAAATTTTTGGGGTCACGCGCGGCATCCACCATCGACTGGTCGATCTCGAAAAATTTCCAGTCCTCGCCAGGTTCGGCGGCGCAGGCGAGCGTGCCCGATCCGACGCCGATCGCGGCGACCTTGAGCGGCGCGCCCTTGCGCTCGCGGATCGCGCTGACGGCCTGACCGATGCCGCCGTCCTTGTGATAATAGGTGATCGGCTCGGGCCGGCCGGCGACCGGCGTACCGTCATTGTTGCGGAAGCGCTCGGCGCCGTGGATGGTGGTGCCGTGCATCAGCACGTGGAAATAGCCGCCGGGCGTCACCACGATCTTGTGCACGCCGAAGAAGCTGCGCACCGTCGTGACCCGGCCTTCGTCCGCCGGATAGACGCGGATCAACGCCAGCGCGAGTGCGACGGTGGCGAAGATCTTCCAGCGGCCGGCATTGAGCGCCAGAGCGAGCAGCGCGGCGAGCCCGCCGACGGCGCCGGCGACCCAGACGCGGTGATCCTCCAACCAGGTCGGGAGACCGCCGGTGGTATAGGACGGCGCAACCAGCGCCATCGCGAGCGCAGCAAGCACCAGCCAGTACCATTTGACGACACCTGCGAGACGCTCGTTCGCGGACGGCCGGCACAGCGCGGCGAGCGCGATCAGGATCGGGTATTCGGCGATCCACGAGAAGGTGAAGGGAGCAACGAGGCCAGCAAAGAGACCGCCGACCATACCGCCGAACGACAATGCTACATAGAAGCCGGTGAGATATCTGGCCGCCGGCCGGGTCCGCGCCAGCTCGCCGTGGCAGGCCATGGCAATGACGAAGAAGCAGAGTTGGTGGCCACCGAGTGTCAGCAGCAAATTCTGCTCGCCGCCGAAGGCGAGCAGGACGATGACGCCCGCGATCGCGACCGGCTGCAGCATCAGCATCCATTTGTGCGGCAGCAGCGGTCGCGACTGGAACACCACGACCCAGGTGAGCAGGTACAGCGACAGTGGCAGCACCCACAGCAGCGGCGCCGCCGCGACGTCGGTCGAGATGTGCGCGGTGACCGCGATGAGCAGACCCGAAGGCACCGCGGCGAGGAAGATCCAGCGCAGCCGCGTCACGATATCAGGCGCTGGCGCATTGATCTCCTCGGTCCGCGCATCGGCCATTGCGAGCTTCGGCGAGCGCAACAACAGCACGCCACAGGCGGCGATCAGGAGGATCAGCAGGCCATAACCACCGGTCCAGAACCGATTCTGCGTGTGCAGCGTGAACATCGGCTCGAGCAGGAACGGATAGGACAACAGCGCGAGGAAGCTGCCGATGTTGGAGGAAGCGTAGAGGAAGTAGGGATCGTGCCCAGCGGGATGGCCGGTGCGGACGAACCAGGCCTGCAGCAGCGGATTGTTGGCGGCGAGCGCAAAGAACGGCAGGCCGATCGAAACCACGAACAGGCCGAGCAGCCAGAACGCATAGCCCGAAGCGGGCGGCTCGCCATAGGCGGACGCTATTCCGAGCGGCAGCGTGGCGAAGGCCAGCACCAGCAACACCAGATGCACGGCCACCGGCACGACGCGGCTCCTCGCCTGCATCAACAGATGCGCATAGGCGTAGCCCGCCAGCAGCAGCGACTGGAAGAACACCATCGCCACCGACCACACCGCCGGCGAGCCGCCGAGCCGCGGCAGCACCATCTTCGTGAACAGCGGCTGCACCGAGAATAGCAGCAGCGCGCTGACAAAGATCGCAGCGGTGTAGACCGTCAGCAGCAACCGGTTGCGCGAGGACGACGGCTGCTCCGTGGCGGCAGGTTGCACGATCGAATCCATGGAAGCTCCAGCCTACATTCCCCGGCGGGCGCCGGACGCGCGCAATGGAGCACAAGGCGCCTGAACGGGCAATAAAGGCGCTCGTGATGTTGCAGCGAGGAATGCTTGATATAGAGATGTCGTTCCGGGGCGATGCGAAGCATCGAACCCGGAACCTCGATATTCTCCGGTGCGGAGCCCGCACCATAGTTCGCGCTTCGCGCGCCCCGGAAAGACACCAGGGAATCATGAGCGAAACCGACGTCCTCATCATCGGCGCGGGGCATAACGGCCTCACCTGCGCGGCCTATCTCGCGGGCGCAGGCCTGCGCGTGCGCGTGGTCGAGCGCCGCAAGGTGGTCGGCGGCGCCGCGGTCACGGAGGAGTTTCACCCCGGATTCCGCAATTCGGTCGCGGCCTACACTGTGAGCCTGCTCAATCCGCAAGTGATCCGCGATCTCAAGCTCGCCGAGCAGGGCCTCCGGATCGTCGAACGGCGCGCCCAGAACTTTCTGCCCTCGCCGGATGCCAGCTATCTCCTCACCGGCGAAGGGCGGACGAAGGCATCAGTCGCGCGGCTGAGCGCGCATGACGCAGACGCGCTCGACGGATTTTCGCGCGAGCTGGAGGACATCGCCGACGTGCTGCGGCAGTTCGTGCTCCGCGCGCCGCCGAACCTCGTCGACGGCTTTGGCGCGGCAGCCGTTCGCGAAGGCGTCAACGCCTGGAAGACGGCCAACATCCTGCGCGGTCTCACGCTGGAACAGAGCCGCAGCCTGCTTGATCTCTTCACCCGCTCTGCCGGCGAGATGCTGGACGAGCGCTTCGAGCATGATCTGGTCAAGGCCCTGTTCGGCTTCGACGCCATCGTCGGCAACTATGCCAGCCCCTACGCCGCCGGCTCAGCCTATGTGATGCTGCATCACGCCTTCGGCGAGGTGAACGGCAAGAAGGGGGTCTGGGGTCACGCCATCGGCGGCATGGGCGCGATCGCGCAGGCGATGGCGCGCGCGGCACAGGGCCGCGGGGTCGTGATCGAAACGGATGCCGGCGTCCGCGAGATCATCGTCGAGCGCGACCGCGCCGTCGGCGTCGTGCTGGAGAACGGCACGGCCATCCGCGCCAAATATGTCGCAGCCAATGTCAATCCAAAGCTGCTCTACACGCGGCTGGTCGCGGCCGACGCGCTTCCTGCGGACTTCCTCGGCCGCATCCGGCACTGGAAGAATGGCTCCGGCACCTTCCGCATGAACGTTGCGCTGGACCGCCTGCCCTCCTTCACGGCGCTGCCCGGCGAGGGCGATCATCTCAGCTCCGGCATCATCCTGGCGCCAAGCCTCGGCTACATGGACCGCGCCTGGCTCGATGCGCGGGCGCAGGGCTGGAGCCGGGAACCAGTCGTGGAGATGCTGATCCCCTCGACCCTCGACGACACGTTGGCCCCAGCTGGAAAGCACGTCGCCAGCCTGTTCTGCCAGCACGTCGCACCGGAGCTTCCCGATGGAAAGTCGTGGGACGACCATCGCGACGAGGTCGCCGATCTCATGATCGCGACGGTGGACAAATACGCGCCTGGTTTTGCGGCGAGCGTGCTGGGCCGCCAGATCCTGTCCCCGCTCGATCTCGAACGGCAGTTCGGCCTCCTCGGCGGCGATATCTTCCATGGCGCGCTGACCTTGAACCAGTTGTTCTCGGCGCGGCCGATGCTTGGCCATGCCGATTATCGCGGGCCGTTGAAGGGCCTCTATCATTGCGGCTCCGGCGCCCACCCCGGCGGCGGCGTCACCGGTGCTCCCGGCCATAACGCCGCGCAGGCGATCTTGAGAGATCACCGGTCGCTGTTCGGAAGCCGTGGATAGGTCTGTGGATGAGCTGTGGACTGGCTGTTGAATGGCCTGTGGTCAGACAGAGGATACATGGGCCAGAACGTCGGGACCGAACTTGGGGAAAGCCGGTGGACAATCGCGGGACAAGCGGGTGGACGGCGTCCCGGCAGGCGGTGGACAATTTGTGAAGAGCACTGAGAACGCTCGTCCGGAAACGACCTCGCCCGCCAGGGGTATCCCCTCGCGGGCGATGATCAGGAATAGCCTCAAAGAAAAATAGCCCCCGCTGGGAAATGGAGGCGGAAATTACTTCAAGGAGCTGCTAATCGAAGTGAACTTGTCGTTCAGGGTGACGCCCAGGCTGTTCACCACGGTGATGATCGCCAGAGCGATACCTGCGGCAATCAGGCCGTACTCGATCGCGGTTGCACCGGACTCGTCCGACCAGAACTTTTGAACCATGCGCTTCAAGACTCGTCTCCGTTTCAATTCCAAGCTGTGTTGGTTGGCTTCGACATCCGCAAAGATACGGGGCGCAACCTACAGCCCGGTTAACCGGGGAACCGCAACTTATGCGGAAAATTGGCGACGAAAGTTCCAAAAATTGAACTCAACGGAACCCTGAATGCAGCCTTCTCCCACCCATCGCGCCAGCTTTTCGATCGGCAGCGAGGCCGACGCCAGGCGCGTCGTCGACGTGCTCACCGAGGTGTTTTTCGACGGCGATGCGGCGGTTGCCGCCTTCGAGCGGCCGGACGGACCATGGGACGTCACGCTCCATTTCGCCGAGGCGCCCGACCAGGCTTGGCTGCGCGAACTCGTTGCAACTTCAGCAGGAAATGCCATCGCCGCGACGCTTCTCTTCGACACGGTCGAGGCCAAGGACTGGGTCAAGGCCAGCCTGGAAGATCTCGTCCCGGTCCCGGCCGGGCGCTTCGTCGTGCACGGCAGCCATGACCGCGATCGTGTGGCGCCGAACAAGCTCGCGATCGAGATCGAGGCGGCGCTTGCCTTCGGCACTGGCCACCACGGCACCACCCGTGGCTGTTTACTGCTGCTTGACCATGTCCTTAAGAGTTCCCGTCCGAGGAACCTGCTCGACCTCGGCACCGGAACCGGCGTACTCGGCATCGCGGCCGCCAAGGCCCTGCATCGCGCGGTGCTCGCCTCCGACATCGACCCGCCGTCGGTGCGGGTGGCGGCCGAGAACGCGGTAATGAACGAGGTCGGCAACCAGGTCCGGGTCATCCGCGCGACCGGCTTCGCCGCCCCGGATTTCGGAAAGGCCGGTCCGTTCGACCTGGTGCTGGCCAACATCCTCGCCAACCCGCTCAGGCAATTGGCGGGCCCGATGGCGCGGCATCTCGCGCCCGGCGGACGCGTCATCCTCTCCGGCCTGTTGACACACCAGGCCCCCGCCGTGATCGCCGCTTACCGCGCGCGCGGCCTCGTGCCGTTGAAGCATCTGCGGATCGAGGGGTGGAGCAGCCTGTTGCTGCGGAAGGTGGATTGAGCGAAGCGCCGTAGGGTGGGCAAAGCGCAAGCGTGCCCACCATCTCGCCCTCGAATAGAAGATGGTGGGCACGGCGCTACGCGCCTTTGCCCCACCCTACGGCATCATCGATGCCGCTACTCTGCTGCCTTCTCATCCCGCTGCAGCGCGCGCTCATCCTGCAAGGTACGCTTCGCGCGGCGCTCGGCGATACGATCAATCATCTGGCGCATGACGCCGCGCGGCTTCTTCGGAGCCGCCGCAGTCGGGGTGCGACGCACCGGCGGCGTAATCTTCTCAAACGTGAACGCTGGCATCGTGTGTCCCCTCGCCATTGAGATGAACCACCTGCTCGAATTTCCCTGTCATCCGGACGAAGCGCAACTGCCGCATCCTTTACTCCACTCAATTCGAATGGAACCATTCAAGCACAGTCCATGCCAGATGCGACGCGAATGCGTCCAGATTGCGGACTCGTCCCCATGATCCTAAAGTGATCCACCATGTTCGAAGCACACTTCCAGACATTCGAGGAGCCGGAGGCCGGCGTCGCATTGACGGCACGGCTCGCCGCACTTCGCGAAGAACTCGCCCGCCGCAAGCTGACCGGCTTCGTGATCCCGCGCGCCGATCAGCAGCAGAACGAATATGTGCCGCCGTCGGAAGAGCGGCTGGCCTGGCTGACCGGTTTCACGGGCTCGGCGGGCCTCGCGGTGGCGCTGACCCAGGAGGCCGCATTGTTCGTCGACGGCCGCTACACGCTTCAGGCCGCCAAGCAGGTCGACGCAAAGGCCTGGGCCGTGGAATCGCTGATCGACCCGCCGCCGGAGAGCTGGGTGTCCGCGCATCTGAAAGCCGGTGACCGCCTCGGATTTGATCCGTGGCTGCACACTTTTGCGGCAGCCGAGCGCCTGTCCGCCGCATGCGCCAGGGCCGGCGCCGAGCTCGTCGCGGTCGACAGCAATCCAATCGACGCAATCTGGCAGGACCGCCCGCAGCCACCACTCGCCCCCGTCGCCGTGCACAGCCTGCAGAATGCCGGCGTCACTGAAGCCGAGAAGCTGACGCAGATCCGAAACGAGATCGGCAAGCTCGGCGCCGACGCATTGGTGCTGTCGGACAGCCACGCGGTGGCCTGGACCTTCAACATCCGCGGGGCCGACGTCGCCCACACCCCGCTGCCGCTGTCCTATGCGCTGGTGCCGAAGGACGGCCGTCCCACCATCTTCATCGACCACCGAAAACTCTCCAACCTGACGCGCGACCATCTCGAGCAGTCCGCCGACGTGCGCGAGCCCGATGCGATGGCGCCGACGCTGATGGCGCTCGCCAAGAGCGGCGGATCGATTGCGCTCGACAGCGCCACCGCGGCCGACGCACTCAGCCGGCTGATCGCGGGGGCCGGCGGCAAGCCGGTGCGCGGTAGCGATCCGATTGCACTGCTCAAGGCGATCAAGAACGCCACCGAGATCAAAGGCACGCAGACGGCGCATCGGCGCGACGCCGTGGCGCTGGCGCGCTTCCTCGCCTTCATCGACCGCGAGGCCGCAAGCGGCAAGCTCACGGAGATCGACGCGGTCGAGGCGCTGGAGACGTTCCGCCGCGACACCGGCGCGTTGAAGGACGTCTCGTTCCCGACCATCTCCGGCACCGGCCCGAACGGCGCCATCGTGCACTACCGCGTCACCCGCAAGAGCAATCGGCGGATCGCACCCGGCGACCTGCTGCTGATCGATTCCGGCGCGCAGTACGAAGACGGCACCACCGACGTCACGCGCACCATGGCGGTGGGCGAACCCACCGCTGAGATGCGCGACCGCTTCACCCGCGTGCTGCGCGGCCATATCGCGATCGCGCGCGCCGTTTTTCCGGACGGCACCACGGGCGCGCAGCTCGATACGCTGGCGCGGCAATATCTCTGGGCCGCCGGCGTCGATTTCGAGCACGGCACCGGTCACGGCGTCGGCAGCTATCTCTCGGTGCACGAAGGGCCGGCGCGGATCTCGAAGCTCGGTACCACGCCGCTGAAGCGCGGCATGATCCTCTCCAACGAGCCCGGCTATTACAAGACCGACGGTTTCGGCATCCGCATCGAGAACCTGGAGCTGGTGGTGGCCGCCGACATCAAGGGCGCCGAGAAGCCGATGAACGCGTTCGAGACGCTGACGCTAGCGCCGATCGACCGCCGCCTCATCGATGTCGCGATGCTGAGCCGCGACGAACTCGGCTGGCTCAATGCCTACCACGCGCGCGTCCGGACCGAGGTGCGGCCCGCGCTGGACGAGGCGACGCAGGCCTGGCTCGATCAGGCGACGGCGGAGCTGAAGGCGTAGGGTCACCCTGCCGCAGCGCGCATGGCGCTACGCCGTATGCGCAACGCTGTTTCCCGACACGGAGGCTAAAGCGAATATCGCGCCTTCAGCATAACCATCCCGGAATCCGTATAGCCGCATTCCGAAACGCCGATATCCGTCTTGCGCGAGCGCGCTACAGTCGATCCGAACTCGAAAGACGGACACAATGCACGGCATGATCAGCAAGCCGCCGGGAGCGGCGGCGAACCTCGCGACGTCGCGCCTGGTGCTGCTGTTGCTGGTCGTGATGACCGGGGTCGCGCCGATCTCGCTCTACATCCTGGTTCCGGCACTGCCGGTGCTGGCGACGAATTTCGGCAGCGACATCTCGATCGCGCAGATGACGGTGTCGCTCTACATGGTCGGCATCGCGCTGTCGCAGCTGATCATGGGACCGCTGTCGGACCGATTCGGACGGCGTCCGGTGCTGCTCGGAGGGCTGGCGCTGATGGTCGTGGCCAGCGTCGCGTGCATCTTCGCCGAAACCTTGCCGCAATTGATCGCCGCACGCTTTTTCCAGGCGCTCGGCGGCGCCTCCGGCATGGTGATCAGCCGTGCCATCATCCGCGACATCTACGAGCGCGACCGCGTCGCCTCGATGATCAGCCTCGTGGTCGCGGCGCTGATGATCGGGCAGATGGTTTCCCCGCTCACCGGCGGCCTGATCGAGACCGCGTTCGGCTGGCGCGCGATCTTCTACGCCATCACCATCGCCGCGATCATTGTCGCCGTCGGCATCGCGGTGGCGCTGCCCGAAACGCGGCGCAGTCGCGGCGCCGGCAGCGGCTTCCGTGGCGACGTCGGCATCCTGATCCGCAACCGCGCCTTCGTCGGCTATGTGATGTGCCAGGTGCTGGCCTCGCAGATCATCTTCACCTTCGCAGGCGGCGGCCCCTACATCGTGGTGACGCAGATGGGCCGCAGCAGCGCCGAATACGGCGCCTGGTTCGCGACCTCGGGCTTTGCGTTTCTCGTCGGAAACCTGCTCTGCGTACGCTTTGCGCCGCGGCATTCGCTGGAAAAACTGATCTGGTTCGGGCTCGCCCTCCAACTCGCCGGCAGCCTTGCGAACCTGCTGTGGAGTATCATCGGCTGGAACGAGGCCCCGGCCTGGCTGTTCGGCACGCAGATGATCGTGATGGCCGGCAATGCCTTCGTGATGGCGAATTCGGCCGCCGGCGCCATCAGCATCCGCCCCGAGGCCGCCGGCACCGCCTCCGGCACGATGGGCTTTCTCCAGCAGGGCATCGGCGCGCTGATGTCGCAATTCGGCGCCTATCTCGGCGGCCACTCCGCAACGACGCTGCCGCTCACCGGCGCAGTCCTCGCGATCTCGCTGCTCTGTGCCTGCGTGATGATCTTCGTCGTCCCCCGCCGCGAAGTGGTGGTGAGCGAGGCACTGATCGAGCAGGCGGAAGAGGAAGAGAGCGGGATGATGTGAGCTTTCGCTATGCGACGGCTTTCACGACACGCTCGGTGTCATCCTCCGCGAAGGCGGGGGATCCAGTATTCCAGAGACGCTGCGGGGATACGGATAGGCTGCGGCGTACTGGATTCCCCGCCTTCGCGGGGAATGACGGCGGAGTGTGTGGCGCAAAGCGCGAACCCTCACTCCCCGATCAGGGTCAGCCACTCGTCCTCGGTCAGCACCTTGACGCCGTGCTTGTTGGCCTCGGCCAGCTTCGAGCCCGCGCCGGGGCCGGCGACGACGAGATCGGTCTTCTTCGACACCGAGCCTGAGACCTTGGCGCCCAACCGCTCCGCTGTGGCCTTGGCCTCGTCGCGCGTCATCTTCTCCAGCGAGCCCGTGAACACCACCGTCTTGCCGGCGACGGCCGAGTTGCTCTTCGGCTTCTCGGCGTCGACGATCTCGACTTCCTTGGTCAGCCGCTCGACGATGCCGCGGTTGTGGCTCTCGCCGAAATAATCGGCGATGCTCTTGATCACGGTGTCGCCGATCTGGTCGAGCGCGTCCATCTCGGCCATCGCCTCCTCGTCGCCCTTGGCGACCTTGAGGCAGGCATCGTGGAAGGCGTCCCACGAGCCGTAGCCGCGTGCCAGCGCCAGCGCAGTGGTCTCGCCGACATGACGCATGCCGAGCGCATAAATGAAGCGCTCGAGCGCGATTGTGCGCCGAGACTCGATGGCGCCGAACAGGTTGCGCACCGAGGTCGCGCCGTAGCCTTCGATCTCCTCGAGCTTCAGCTTCGCGTTGCGCTTCTCCAGCGTGAAGATGTCGGCGGGCTCCTTGACCCATCCCTCGTCGAAGAAATACTGCAGCTGCTTCTCCCCTAAACCGTCGATGTCGAAAGCACGGCGCGAGACGAACAGCTTCAGGTGTTCGATCTTCTGATAGGGGCAGGCGAACTCGCCGCTGCAGCGGGCGCGGGATTCCTCTTCGCCGGCGGCGGTTGCGCCGCGGACGACGTCGGTGTGGAGCGGGCACGGGCACTTCTTCGGGAAAGAGAATTCCCTGGCGCCTTTCGGCCGCTTGTCGAGGACGACGTCGACGATCTGCGGGATCACATCGCCGGCGCGCTGGACCACCACGGTGTCGCCGATCCTGATGTCGCGCCCCTCGCGCAGCACCTCGCCCTTGTTGCCGATGCCCTTGATATAGTCCTCGTTGTGCAGCGTGACGTTCTGCACGATCACACCGCCGACGCCGACCGGTTCGAGCTTGCCGACCGGCGTGAACGAGCCGGTGCGACCAACCTGAATCTCGATGTCGCGCAGCACAGTCATGGCCCGCTCGGCCGGGAATTTATGCGCGATGCCCCAGCGCGGCGTGCGCGAGACGAAGCCGAGCCGCTCCTGCCAGTCGATGCGATCGACCTTGTAGACGACGCCATCGATATCGTAGTCGAGCTCGGCGCGCTCTTCCTCGATGCTCTGGTGGAACGCGACCAGCTCCTCGACGGAGTGGCACAGCCTGGTCAGCGGATTGGTCTTGAAGCCGCAGCGCTCGAACCAGCCGATCATGCCGCTCTGCGTGCCTTCCGGCATCGCGCTCATCTGCCCCCACGCATAGGCGAAGAAGCCGAGGGGGCGCGAGGCGGTGATGGTCGGGTCCTTCTGCCGGAGCGAACCGGCGGCCGAATTGCGCGGGTTGGCAAAGATGGTGTCGCCGGCCGCCTTCTGCCGCTCGTTGAGCGCGAGGAACGCCTTTTTGGTCATGTAGACCTCGCCGCGGACCTCGCAGATGTCGGGCACGTTGCGCCCTTTCAGCTTCTGCGGCACGTCTTCGAGCGTGCGGATGTTGGCGGTGACATCCTCGCCGACCGCACCGTCGCCGCGCGTCGCCGCGGTGACGAGCTCGCCGCCCTCGTAGCGCAACGACATCGAGAGGCCGTCGATCTTCGGCTCGGCGGAGAAATTGACCTTGTCGTCGTCGAGCTTCAGGAAGCGCACGATGCGGCCGACGAAGTCGCGCACGTCCTCTTCCGCAAAGGCGTTGTCGAGCGACAGCATCGGAACGGAGTGCCGAACCTTCTTGAAGCGGCCTGACGGCGCCGCGCCGACCTTCTGCGAGGGCGAGTCCGAGGTGACGAATTCAGGAAAGCGCTTCTCGATCGCGTTGAAGCGCTGGCGCAGCGCGTCGTACTCGGCGTCGGTGACGGTGGGCGCGTCCTCTTGATAGTAGCGCTCGTTGTGCCCCTCGATCTCAAGCGCCAGCCGCATGTGCTCGACCTTGGCCTGGGCCTTGGTGAGGTCGGCGACGTCGCGAAGCGGTGTTGCTTTGGATTTTGCTGCTCTGGCCATGGTGCTTGGATACGACGGAGCGGGCGGAAGGGTAAAGATGGGCGGAGGACTTGTTCCCCGGACGCAGTGCTGCGCTTCTTCAGCGGTGCACTGCAGAGCCGGGGCCCATGCGGCGGCATTCTGGGTCCCGGCCCGCGCTATGCGCGTCCGGGACACGAGGTCTAACTTGCCGCCTTGAGCAGCCTCTCGGCCGCCGCCCTCGCCTCGGCCGTGATCTCGGCGCCGGCCAGCATGCGGGCGATTTCCTCGCGGCGGTGGTCGGCGGCCAGCGCATTGACCCGGGTGGCGACGCGCTTGCCCTTGTCGAGGGCGTCCTTGGAGATCAGGAGGTGCTGGTCGGCGCGGGCGGCGACCTGCGGGGCGTGGGTCACGGCCATCACCTGCACCTTGCCGGCAAGCCGCGCCAGGCGCCCACCGATGGCGTCGGCGACCGCACCGCCCACGCCGGTGTCGATTTCGTCGAACACCAGCGTCGGCGCCGAGCCGCGGTCGGACAGCACGACCTTGAGCGCCAGCAGGAAGCGCGACAGCTCGCCGCCCGAGGCAACCTTCATCATCGGTCCCGGCTTGGTGCCCGGATTGGTCTGCACCCAGAACTCGACGCGGTCGAAGCCTTGCGGTCCCGGAGCTGCCTCATCGGTCGCGACCTGGGTCATGAACTTTGCGCGTTCGAGCTTGAGCGGCGCCAGCTCGGCGTTGACCGCCTTGTTGAGCTTTTCCGCCGATTTCTGCCGCACCAGCGACAGTTTCTTGGCGGCGGCGGCATAGCGGCTATCTGCCTCGATCGCGGCCTGCTCCAGCTTTTTCAGCCGCGAGGCGCCGGCATCGATCAGCACGACGTCGGCGGCATATTTGGCGGCCAGCGCGGCGAGCCCGTCGACCGGCGTCGAATATTTGCGCGAGGCGGCCCTCAGCGCGAACAGGCGCTCCTCGATACGTTCGAGCTCGGCCGGATCGAAATCGGTCGCCGCGAGTGCCGCCTGCAGATGCTGGTCGGCTTCCTCCAGCGCGTTGATCGCCATGTCGATCGCCTTCACGGCGGGCTCGACCAGCGCCGGCGAATTGACGCCGCGGCGTTCCAGTCGGCGTACCGCCGCCGACAGCGTCGAGACCGGCGAATGGTGGCCACCGACAGCCTCCTGCGCCTCGCGCAAATCGGAGGCGATCTTCTCGCCCTGCATCATGGTGGTGCGGCGGTTGGCGAGCGAGGTCTCCTCGCCGTCCTTGGGCGCGAGCTGCTTCAGCTCGGCGGAGGCGTGGCGTAGATAGTCGGCCTCGCGCGCGGCGCGCTCCATGCCGGCGCGATGCTCCTCCAGCGCGGTATTGGCAGTCCGGCGTGCGTCCCAGAGCGATTCGACCGCGGCAACGTCCTTCTCCAGGCCGGCGAACGCGTCGAGCAGGCGGCGGTGGGTGGCGGCGTCGACCAGCGCGCGCTCGTCATGCTGGCCGTGGATCTCGACCAGGGCGGCGCCGACCGCCTTCAGGGTCTGCACGCTGATCGACTGGTCGTTGATGAAGGCCCGGGTGCGGCCGTCGGCGAGCTGCACGCGGCGCAAGATCATCTCGCCGGTGTCATCCAGGCCGTTCTCGGCAAGGATCTTCGTCGCGGGGTGATTCTTGGGGACATCGAACACGGCGGTCACCTGCCCCTGCTCCACGCCGTGGCGCACGAGGCCGGCGTCGCCGCGGCCGCCGAGTGCGAGCGCAAAGGCATCGAGCAGGATGGATTTGCCCGCACCGGTTTCGCCGGTCAAAACCGCGAGGCCGGTGGCGAATTCGATATCGAGCCGTTCGATCAGGACGATGTCACGGATCGACAGACGCGCCAGCATGGAACCAAATTTCCTAGCCGAGACCCATCTTCTTGAAGGTCCGGCTGATCCAAGACCCCTGATTCTCGCTCGGTTCGAGACCGCCGGATTTTACAAGATTATAGGCGTCCTTGTACCAGCGGCTGTCAGGAAAATTGTGCCCAAGCACGGCCGCCGCGGTCTGCGCCTCCCCGACGATGCCGATCGCCATATAGGCCTCGGTCAGCCGGAACAGCGCTTCCTCGACATGGCGGGTGGTCTGGTACTGCGTGACGACGGTCTTGTAGCGGTTGATCGCCGCCGTGTAGTCGCGCTTCTGCGCGTAATAGCGGCCGACATTCATTTCCTTGCCGGCAAGCTGGTCGCGCGCACCCTCGATCTTGGCCTTGGCGGACGTGGCGTATTCCGAGTTCGGATATTTGCGCACCACCTCTTCGAGGGCGGCGATCGCCTTCTCGGTGCGGGCCTGGTCGCGGCTGATGTCCGGAATCTGGTCGTAATGGGAAGCAGCGATCAGATATTGCGCATAGGCCGCATCCGGGCTGCCGGGATGCAGTGTGACATAGCGGGTGGCGGCGCCGATGCAGCCGTCGAAGTCGCCGCCCTGGTAGGACGCATAAGCCGACATCAGCAGCGATTTGCGGGCCCAGTCGGAATAAGGATGCTGGCGGTCGACCTCTTCGAACTTCTTGTTCGCCGCCTTCATGTCCTTCTTCTCGTTCATGAGGTACAGGCCCTCATTGTAGATCTTGTCGGCGGGCTCCTCGACGAAGGTGTCGTCCTTGGCGGTGAACTTGTCCCAGAGCGAGCCGGTGCCGCAGCCGGCCAGCGGCAGCGCGAGCAACATGAAGGTCACGGCCTGCAGCAGCCCACGGGCCCGCGACGAGACCGAGAAATATCCGCGCGTCGTACGCTGTGCCGACATGAGTTTAAGCCCTGACGCCCTGTGATGCGGTGCCGCCAGCCCATGAACCCCGTCATGGGCGCGAAATGTAACCGTGGTGCCTGCCATGCGACCACGCCGATGTATCCGAAAAGCGATCTTTAACCAACCGGATAGGCAGGCATTCCGCCCGGATTAAGGCGAACGTGCCGCAATCCTAGCCGATCATGGTTACCAGGAGTTTCCCGGGGTAAGCCGCTGCCTGAGGCCGGCGGCAACAACTCTGTTCAGGACACGTCCGGCCCGTAGGCCGCAGCGATCCGGCCGCCGACGATACCGCGACCGACCTCGCCCACAGGACGCGTGGTGCGGCGGGCCGCCTCGCCCTCGACCACCCGCCAGGCGGTACGGTCGGCGAGCAGCGCGGTCAGGACAGCGTGGTTGAGCTTGTGGCCGCCACGCACCGAGCGGTAGGCGCCAAGCAGCGGCAGGCCGGCCAGCGACAGGTCGCCGATCACGTCCAGCACCTTGTGGCGGGCGCATTCGTCGGCGTAGCGCAGGCCCTCGGTGTTGAGCAGCCGCTCGTCGTCGAACACGACGGTGTTGTCGAAGGAAGCGCCGAGGGCATAGCCCGCGCTCCAAAGCCGCGCGACGTCGCTCATCAGACCGAAGGTCCGGGCCCGGCCGACTTCGCGGCGGAAACGCTCCGGATTGAGGTCGAAGGCGTAGCTCTGCTGGCCGATGACAGGATTGGTGAAATCGATCTCGACCTCGACGCAGAACCCGTTGGCAAAGGGCCTGATCTCGCCGAAGGAGTCGCCGATCTTGACCGAGATCGGCTTCAAAACCTGAATGAAGCGGCGCTGTGCCGGCTGGGTAACGATGCCGGCCTGGTCGATCGCCGCAATGAAGGCCGCCGCGCTGCCGTCCATGATCGGCACTTCGGGACCGTCGATCTCGATGGTGGCGTTGTCGACACCCATACCCCGCAGTGCAGCAAGCACGTGCTCGGCGGTGGACACCAGCGGACCGTTGCGATCGCCGAGGACGGTAGCGAAGTCGGTCGCGATCACCTGCTCGGCGGTCGCCTGAACTTCGCGATCACTTCCCTCGAGGCCGGTGCGGACAAAAATAAAACCCGCGTCGACAGGCGCAGGCCCAAGGGTGAGAGTGACGGGAAGACCGGAATGAACGCCCACGCCTGCCACGGAGGCTTGCGCACGAAGCGTTGTTTGCCGGCTAAATTTCATCAGGAACCCGCCCCACTACGACCCACTGCGACTTATACGAGACCCACTTGGCCGGCCAGTGCCGAGCTCCTGCGAATCCGTATCCCCAAGTCACGGCAAACCATAGTCACTGCCTCAAACAGCGCCAACTCACGCTTTTTTACCGATTGTTACCCCAAACCTGCCGTATTCGCGCCAAGGCTTAACCAAATTGCGCCGAGGTTTCGGGTCGCTTCCGGCAGTTTGACTGAACACCCAAACACGTAATTAATTATTTAAAATCAGTTGCTTGTCTGCGCAATCCGGATATGCACGGGACAAAAGGAAAGGTCCCGGCAAGCTTGTTGCCGGGACCTTTTTTCGTCTGCCTTATTGTAACAATCCTCAGGTCGCCTGCCGCCGCAGGAAGGCCGGGATATCAAGATGGTCGTCGCCCTGTGGCGCCGGCGCAACAGGCGCCGGACGGCCGTGCATGTCCAGCCCCTGCGGCGCGGGACGGCGGGCATACTCGGATACCGGCTCGCTCGACGCGATCTGCTGCGCCACGGTCTTCTGCTGCCGGCGCTCGGGCAGCGGCGGCATCGCGGGACCGGCGGTGCGGGCCGCGACCGGCGGCTCGCTTTCCTCGTCGCGACGGCCGAGGCCGACATTGGCGAGGCGCTGCAGCAGCGACAGGCGGGTCTTCTGCGGAGTCTCCTCCTCGACCTCGCCGCGGGCCTGGCGAATCTCGGCCTGGGCCGGCATCGGCAGCTCATCGAGGCGCGGCATACGCGGCGCACGGACCGGCGCACGCTCGGCCTGCGGCGGGATGAAGTTTTCCGGCGTCATCGGCTCCTGCATCGCGACCGGGGCCATGTCGGGCTCCGGAAACAGCGTCGGCTTCTGCGCGATCGGGCGCACGGTGACGTCGCCATAGGTCTGCATCGGCGCAGGCGCCTGCGGGACCTCCGCAACGGCGGCGGCGATGGCGGCCAGCGCGGCGCGCTCGACATTCGGACGGGGCGCCATCGGCGCGGCAGCGACCGGGGCTGCGGCCGGAATCTGGCCTTCCAGCTTCTGGGCGCGCTCAGCCATACGCTGATTGTCGGCGCGGAGCCGCGCGGTCAGGTCGGCAAGACGGCTCTCGGCGGCGACGGCCGGAACTGCGGGCGCCTGCTGCGCCTGCGGCGCCGCGTTCGCAACCGGGGCGGAGGTCGCCTGGCTGTTGCGGGCGATCGCGGCCTGCTCGATGCCGGTGGCAACGACGGAGACGCGGATCAGGCCGTCGAGCGCTTCGTCGAAGGTGGCGCCGACGATGATGTTGGCGTCCTGGTCGACTTCCTCGCGGATACGGGTCGCGGCTTCGTCGACCTCGAACAGGGTGAGGTCCTTGCCGCCGGTGATGGAGATGAGGAGGCCCTTGGCACCCTTCATCGAGCTATCGTCGATCAGCGGGTTGGCGATCGCGGCTTCGGCGGCGGTCAGCGCCCGCTTGTCGCCGGAGGCTTCGCCGGTGCCCATCATCGCCTTGCCCATTTCCCTCATCACCGCCCTCACATCGGCGAAGTCGAGGTTGATCAGGCCTTCCTTGACCATCAGGTCGGTGATGCAGGCAACGCCCGAGTACAGCACCTGGTCGGCCATCGCGAAGGCGTCGGCGAAGGTGGTCTTCTCGTTGGCGACCCGGAACAGGTTCTGGTTCGGGATGATCAGCAGCGTATCCACGACCTTGTGAAGCTCGTTGATGCCGGCTTCCGCCGTGCGCATGCGGCGGCCGCCCTCGAAGTGGAAGGGCTTGGTCACGACGCCGACGGTGAGGATGCCCATATCGCGCGCGGTCTTGGCGATCACGGGAGCTGCACCGGTACCGGTGCCGCCGCCCATGCCCGCGGTGACGAACACCATGTTGGCGCCCGAGAGATGGTCGCGCAGCTCGTCGATCACCTCTTCCGCCGCCGCCGCGCCGACGTTCGGCTGCGAGCCGGCGCCGAGGCCTTGCGTGACCGCCGTGCCCATCTGCACGATGCGCTGCGCCTTCGACATCGTCAGCGCCTGCGCGTCGGTGTTGGCGACCACGAAGTCGACGCCCTGGAGGCCCGCCGTGATCATGTTGTTGACGGCGTTGCCACCGGCGCCGCCGACGCCGAACACGGTGATCCGGGGCTTCAACTCGTGAATATCAGGAACGTTGATGCTGATGGTCATGTTTGCCTCTCGATCACGTGCGCGTGGGTTCGCCCCGGCCGGCGGCCGCGGGAGTTGGTGAAAGTCGGGAATTGCGGAAATGAATCATCAGAAGCCCTCGCGTAGCCATCGTCCGACCTTTCCGAAATAACCGCCGGTCCCTGTCCTGACCTGCTGCCGCGTATGCCGCGGTTCGACATGTTCGTGGTGAACATATTGCGGGTAGACGAGGAGTCCGGCGGGCACCGCGAACGCGGCGTTCTTCGCCTCGTTGGGCAGCCGGCCGAAGCCGAGCGGACGTCCGACCCGCACGGGCCGGCCGAGAATCTGGGTGCCGAGTTCGACGAGGCCGGTCAGCTGCGAGGCGCCGCCCGAGAGTACGACCCGGCCGTTGGGCTCTGAGGCGAAGGGCGAATCCTTCAGCTTGTCCCGAACCATTTCGAAGACTTCCTCGGCACGGTGCTTGACGATGTTGGCGATGGTGGCGCGAGAGACGATCTGCGGCAGATCCTGCTCGTCACCGGCTGTCGGCACAGACATCAGCTCACGCGAGTCCGATCCGCCGGTGATGACGGTCCCGTATAACGTCTTGATTCGCTCGGCATCGGCAATGGTCGCGGAGAGTCCCCGCGCCAGATCCATCGTGATGTGTTGCCCGCCGACCGCAAAACCCGCCGCATGCACGAAACGGCCGCCCGAATAAACGGCAATCGTTGTGGTGCCGGCGCCCATCTCGACGACCGCTGCGCCGAGATCGGCCTCGTCGTCGGTCAGCACCGACAATCCGGCGACATATGGGCTCGCCGCCATGGCTTCGACATTGATGTGGCAGCGTTCGACCGCCAGCATCAGGTTCCGCGCCACGGTGGCGTCGCAGGTGACGACGTTCATGTCGACGCCGAATTGATGGGCGACCATGCCGCGGGCGTCGCGGATACCCCTGACGCCGTCGAGCGTGTAGCCGACCGGCAGCGCGTGCAGCACGGTGCGGCCTTCGCCGGTGGCGTGACGCATGCCGGTCGAGGTGACGCGGCTGACATCGGCCTGCGTCACGGCGCCACCACGGATGTCGGCGGCGGCCTCGACCAGTTGGCCGGAAAGCCGGCCGCCGGAGACCGAGAGCAGCACGGACTCGACCCGCACCTTGGCCATTTTCTCCGCGAGCGCGACGGCCTGGCGCACGGCCTGCTCGCATTCGGTAAGGTCGATCACCGCCCCGGCCTTCATGCCGCGCGACTGGATCTGGCTGTAACCGATCAGTTCCACCGCATGGGTGCGGCCGCGCAGCGCCTCGCTCGGCGGTGACGGCTTCAGCCGCGCGATCATGCAGGCGATCTTGCTGGTGCCGATGTCGAGACAGGCGACGAGGCCGCCGCGCTTGTGCGGCATCGGGCGCGTCTTCGGCGTCTGGGTGCGATCGAGACCGGTCATGCGGCGTCCCCGGCCTTCTTTTTCTTCTTGTCCTTGAACAGCTCCTCGCGCGCCTTGGCGGCGTCCTCGGACAGCTGCACCACCAGACGATCAGGCAGGCGCATGTCGACGGCGACGATGTCGCGCGAGAACAGCCTGTCCTCCTTGTCGAGCTTGGACAGCATCGCCAGCGCGTTGCCGACGTCCTGCTCGGGCAGGCGGATGTCGAGACCGTCCTTGAGCCTCAGGTTCCAGCGCCGCTCGCCGACGAAGATCGCGGCCTTGGTGATCGAGTTGACCTGCGGATAGCGCGCCAGCAGCGCGAGGAAATCGCGGGCCTGGCTCTCGGCGCCCTTGCCGACCACGAGCGGCAGCGACAGGAAGCGGCGCGAGACATAGGGTTCGAGCACGGCGCCGTCATCGGCGATCACCGAGAGCCGGCCGGCCTCCTGCCACAGCGCGAATGGCTTGCGCTCGGTGAGCTCGATCATCAGCTGGCCCGGATAGAGCTTCAGCACGGTCGCATCGGCGATCCACGGATTGCCCTTGAGCTTGTCGCGCACCGCGTCAGCATCGAGGAACAGCAGCGAGGAACGGCCGCTGACGCCGCCGATCGCCAGGATCTCGTCCTGGGTGAGCTGCTTGCGGCCATTGATCACGACGGAGGTGATGCGGAAGCCCGCGGAATTGGCCAGCGCGTTGCGGGCATCGCTGACCGCGGTGATGAAATCCTGGAGATGGCCGCCCTTGACGATGCCGAAACCGCAGCTTCCGATGAGCAGCAGCACGGTCATGCTGATCCCGACCCGGCGCGGCAGATAGCGCTCGATCAGCGCGACCACGCGCGGCGGCGGCTCACGCTCGACGATGGCCTTGGCCTTGATCTTGGCGGCAGCACGCGCGGCGTGAAGTCTTTGCTGGCGCTTGTCCTGCAGCCACTCGCGCAGAAGCACGACCGCTCCGACAGCGGCCGCCTTCAGGTCGGCTTGGGGCCTCAGCGATCTGAAAAGCGACCGGGTGAGGCTTCCTGCTCCATCCATTGCACGAGCTCGTCAACAGTTTGCCCGCGACATCGCGCGGATCCTGGCGAACATGACGTCTTCGACGTGCCGGGCCGGGTGCTGGTCTTCAGCAGAAGAAGCCTCTCCCCTTCAAAGCGTTCGCTGGAGGTGACGTCACCCCCGAGAGCTCACGCGCCGGCAGCCAAAGCGCCATATGCGCCGCCAGCGTTAACCTTCGGACGTCCTGGTAAACAAAAGGTAAAGTTCGTTAACGTCCGGCGCATTTTGCCCCGCGATGTGAGGCATTTATGCCGTGATGTCCGGCATTTTACCGGTTTTGGACCCCAAACCGGCCCGTTTCGCCGATTCGGCCGTTAACCAGTCCTAATTATTTCGGCACGCGCTGCCCGGCGAGCTCCACCAGGCCGCGCAGGAAGTCGACGAATTCGATGCCCTCGGCTTTCAGCGCCTTGGGGTAGAGCGAGGACTTGGTCAGCCCGGGCAGCGTGTTGGTCTCGAGATAGATGAGGCCCTTGTCCGAGACAATGAAGTCCGACCGGGAATAGCCGGCGCAGGACATCGCGCGGTGCGCCAGCATCGCCTGGGCCTTCAGCGCGGCGGTGATCTCGGGTGCGAAACGGCCCGGGCAGATCTCCTGGGTCGACTTCAGGAGATATTTTGCGGCGTAGTCGAAGCTGCCCTCGCCCGGAATGATCTCGATCGGCGGCAGCGACATGATCGAACCATCGGTGCGCTCCAGCACGCCGCAGGTCGCCTCGACGCCGGCGATGTAGGGCTCGATGACGTACTCTTCGTGCTTGGCCGCGTTGCGGACGGCGACGAGATCCTGCTTGGCGTTGACGAAGATCAGGCCGTAGCTCGATCCGTCGCGCGCCGGCTTTGCGATCAGCCTGCCGTATTCGGCAAAAGCCTCGTCGATCTCGTCGAGCGCAACGTTTTCCGGCGGCGTCACACCGCCGAGCGCCGCAAACCGCTTTGCCGCGAACTTGTCGAAGGCCAGATGCGAGGAGGCCGAACCCGAGCCGGTGAAGGGCACGCCGCGCGCTTCGCACATCACCTGCAATTCGCCGTTCTCGGCGCGCCCGCCATGCAGGCCGAGCACCAGCACCCGATCCTCGGCCTCGGCCTGATCGAGCGCATGTGCCAGCGGGATGCCTGATGTACCGGGCTTGAACTCGTCCTCGAAGGGGCGGGCATGTTCGAGCAGTTGCTTCGACTGCACCACATGCACCTTGTCCTCGGCATCCCACCACCACAGATCGGCCTCGGGCAATGCCTGATGCAGGGCCTGGGCCGAGGCGACCGAAACCAGACGCTCGCGGTTGGAGCCGCCGAAGAGGATGGTGGTGCGCATGTCTTTTGTTACCTATCCTAGCCAGTCGTCGTCATTCCGGGATGCGCCGTAAGGCGCAGGCCCGGAATCCATAACCACGAGCCGGGGTTATGGATTCCGGGCTCGCGACTGCGTCGCGCCCCGGAATGACACTCACACGGAAACCCCGATCCGCTTGATTTCCCAGTGTAGCTCAATTCCGGAATTTGCCTTCACGCGTTCGCGCACGGTCTCGCCCAGCGTCTCGATGTCGTGTGCGGTGGCATCGCCCGTGTTGATCAGGAAATTGCAGTGCATCTCGGAGACCTGCGCGCCGCCGACGCGCAAGCCGCGGCAGCCGGCGGCATCGACCAGCTTCCAGGCGGAATGGCCGGGCGGGTTCTTGAAGGTCGAGCCGCCGGTCTTTTCGCGGATCGGCTGCGCGGTCTCGCGATGGCTCTGCACCTCCGCCATGCGCGCGCGGATCGCATCGGCATCCTTGATCTCGCCCCGAAAGCGCGCAGAGGTGAAGATGATGGAGGGATCGACGCCGCTGTTGCGGTAGACGAACTTCATGTCGGCATTGGAGAAGGTGTGCTTGCTGCCGTCGCGACCGACGCCGCGCGCTTCGACCAGCACGTCCTTGGTCTCACCGCCATTGGCGCCGGCATTCATGCGCAGCGCGCCGCCGATCGTGCCGGGAATGCCGAAGTAGAATTCGAGCCCGCCGATATTGGCCGACGCGGCCACCTCCGCCACGCGCTTGTCGAGCGTGGCAGCACCGGCAGTGACGATATCGCCGCTGGCGCTGGCCTCGCCGAAGGCGCGCGGCGCCAGCCGGATCACGACGCCCGCAATGCCGCCGTCGCGCACGATCAGATTGGAGCCAACACCGACGACGTAGACGGGAATGTCGGGCGCAAGATGCGCGAGGAAGTAAGCGAGATCGTCCTCATCCGCCGGCGTGAACAGCACCTGGGCAGGGCCGCCGACGCGAAACCAGGTCAGCTCGGCCAGCGACTGGTTGGCCAGCAGCCGCCCGCGCAGCTCCGGCATCGCGGCTTTGAGCTCGGGCGTGATGTCGGGAAAGCTCATGCCACTTCCTCAAGTGAAGAAGGCACAATCTCTCCGTTCCCTCCCCCCTTGCGGGGTCCGAGGCGAGCGAAGCTCGCTCTCGAGGTCAGGGAGGGGGGTAGCCACGAACTCAGAGCTCGCCCGGGGCCACCCCTCTCCCCCGCCCTCCCCCGCAAGGGGGGAGGGAGCGCAGCGTGCTCCGTGGTGAATAGTGAAATCAAAATCACCGCCCTATCCCAGCGCCTTCAGTTGGTCCGGCAGCGCATACGCCCATTGCGTGATGTTGCCGGCCCCTAAGCACACGACGAGATCGCCGGACTTCGCCAATGCCTTGACGATGCCCGCGAGCTCGGAGGATGCCGGCAGTGGAATCACCTCGCGATGGCCATGCGCGCGCAGGCCCGTCACGAAATGATCGCGGTCGATGCCGTCGATCGGCGCTTCGCCGGCGGCATAGACGTCGGCGACGACAACCGCATCGGCATCGTTGAAGCAGGTGCAGAATTCCTCGAACAACGATTGCAGGCGGGTGTAGCGATGCGGCTGCACCACGGCGATGATCTTGCCAGTGAAGGAATCGCGCGCCGCCCTCAGCACCGCCGCGATTTCCACGGGGTGATGACCGTAATCGTCGATCACGGTGACGCCGTTCCATTCGCCGGTCTTGGTGAAGCGGCGCTTGACGCCGCCGAAGCCGGCGATCGCCTTGCGGATCGCTTCGTCGGACACGCCGAGCTCGCGCGCGACCGCAATCGCGGCCGTCGCGTTGGAGGCGTTGTGGCGTCCCGGCATCGGCAGCATGAGGTCGGCGATCTCGTGCACGGCGCCGGTCTTGCGATCGCGGAACGCGACCTTGAATTTCGATCCGCCGCCCATCGGGGTCAGATCGACCAGCCGCACATCGGCCTGCGGATTTTCGCCGTACGTGACGATGCGGCGGTCCTCGATCTTGCCAACGAGACTCTGCACGACCGGGTGATCGATGCACATCACCGCGAAGCCGTAGAACGGCAGGTTCTCGACGAAATGGCGGAACGCGTCCTGCACGGCCTCGAAGGTCTTGAAGTGATCGAGATGCTCGGGGTCGACATTGGTGACGATCGCGACATCCGTCGGCAGCTTCAGGAACGTGCCGTCGCTCTCGTCGGCTTCCACCACCATCCAGTCGCCCGCGCCAAGGCGCGCATTGGAGCCATAGGCATTGATGATGCCGCCGTTGATGACGGTGGGATCGAGACCGCCGGCGTCGAGCAGCGTTGCGACCATCGTGGTCGTCGTGGTCTTGCCGTGGGTGCCGGCGATCGCGACGCAGCTCTTCAGCCGCATCAGCTCGGCCAGCATCTCGGCGCGGCGCACCACGGGAATGCGCCGCTCGCGCGCCGCCATCAGTTCCGGATTGTCACGCTTGATCGCGGTCGAGACCACGACGACCTCGGCGCCATCGACATTCTCGGCCCTGTGGCCGACCGAGACCTTTGCGCCCTTCTTGCGCAGACGATCGAGATTGTAATTGTCGGAGGCGTCCGAGCCCTGCACGGCATAACCGAGATTGACCAGCACCTCGGCGATCCCGCTCATGCCGATTCCGCCGATCCCGACGAAGTGGATGGGTCCGATCTCGCGCGGCAGTCTCATGCTCTGTTCCCTGACCTCGCCGCCTGAAACGGCGGTATCTGGCGAAGGTCACGGCCAAATCAGCCGCGCCGTTCTTACTGGATGCCCCGCTTTAGAAGGCGAAGACAAGGGCTTTTTCGCGTCAGATTCCCGCGACTTTGACCACCAGATCGGCCAGTCGCTCGGCGGCGTCGAGCCGGCCGGCGCCGCGGGCGGCCTGCGCCATGGCGGCAAGGCGCGCGGGCTCGGCGGCGAAGGCGGAGATTTCGGAGGCCAGCCGGTCGGAGCTGAACTCGGCCTGCGGGATGCGGATCGCGCCATCCACCTTGACCAGCACGCCGGCATTGGCGAACTGGTCCTGGTCGATCGAGCCGGGCAGCGGCACCAGGATCGAGGGCCGGCCGATCGCCGCGAGCTCTGCCACTGTCCCGGCGCCGGAGCGCGATACCACGAGATGATTGGAGGCAAGCCGTGCCGGCAAATCGGTGAAGAACGGCGCCAGCTCGACCTTGATCTTGAGCTTGTCGTAAACAGCGCGCACACGCGCCATGTCCTCGTCCCGCACCTGCTGGGTGAGGACAAGACGGCCCCACAGCGCAGGCTCGAGCCGCTCGATCGCGCCGGGCACGATGTCGGCCATGATGCGCGCGCCCTGGCTGCCGCCGACGACGAGCAGGCGCAGCGGGCCGTTCACCTCGGGCGCGGCGTAAGGCACGGCAGCCGCGGCGAGCACCGCCGGCCGCATCGGCGTGCCGACCGTCGTGGTCTTGCCGGAGAGTGCCGGATCGCGGTCAAGCACGCCGGGCAAAGACGTCGCGATCGCGCGTACGCGGCTCGAGAGGAACCGGTTGGCGCGGCCGAGCACCGCGTTGGCGTCGTGGATGATGCCGGGCACGCCGGCGAATTTCGCAGCGACCAGCGGCGGCAGCGTCGGATAGCCGCCGAAGCCGACGACGGCGACGGGCTTCAAGCGCTTGATCAGGGCGTAGGCCGACAGCGTGCCGGCAGCGAGCGTGAGGCCGGCATAGGCAAGCTGCAGCGGATTGCGGCCCCGCGCGGTCTCGCTCGCGACAACGTCGATCATGTCCTTGGTGAACAGCCCGCTGTAACGCAGCGCGCGTTCATCCGTGACGAGGCGGACGCGAAAGCCACGCCGGATCAGTTCGACGCCGAGTGCCTCGGCCGGAAACAGATGGCCGCCAGTGCCGCCCGCGGCGAGAAGAATCAGGGGGGAATTGTTCATGGTGGGGGAGTTTTACCGGGAGTCTTCCGTCATTGCGAGCCGGCTACGAAGGTGTTCGTGCCCCGGGGCACAGCGCAGCGCGCTCCTGGCGATGCGAAGCATCGTCCAGTTCAGCGTGGTGCGCTGCTGAACCGGGGCCGATTGGTGCGGCATTCTGGGTCCCGGCTCTGCGCTCCGCTTCGCGGAGCTGGTCCGGGACACGAGAGCGGTCAGGCGTAACTCCGCATCGCGTCGGCGTGGCCGCTGGCCTCGACCTCGGTGCGTGGGCGCAGGCGCGTCAGCGCCAGCATCATGCCGACGCCATAGGCGAGCGACACGATCGAGGAGCCGCCATAGGAGATGAACGGCAGCGTCATGCCCTTGGCGGGGATCAGTTGGAGGTTCACCGACATGTTGATCGCGGCCTGCACGCCGAACAGGATCGCAAGGCCCGAGGCCGCAAAGCGCGAGAACATGTCCTCATTGGCATAAGCGCGCGACAGCGTGCGGATGACGACGAAGGCGAACAGCGTCAGCATCGCCAGGCACAGGATGATGCCGAACTCTTCGGCCGCGACCGCGAACACGAAGTCGGTGTGACTGTCCGGCAGGCTGCGCTTGGCGATGCCCTCGCCCGGTCCGAGCCCGAACCAGCCGCCGTTGTAGAAGGCTTCCATGGCGGTATCGACCTGGAAGGTGTCGCCCGAGGCCGGGTTCATGAAGCGCTTGATGCGGCCCGCGACATGCGGGACGAACAAATAGGCGCTGAACAGACCGGCCGCACCGAGACCCGCGAGGCCGAACACCCAGATCATGCGCATGCCCGCGATGAAGAACAGCGAGCCCCACACCATCAGGATCAGCATGGTCTGGCCGAAATCCGGCTCCATCACCAGCAGCGCGACCAGCATCATGAGAAGCACCAGCGCCATCGAGGTCGCCGGCATCTCCGGCCGCTTGGTCGATTCCGCGAACAACCAGGCGGCGATGACGACGAACGACGGCTTTGCGATTTCAGAGGCTTGGATGTTGACGCCGAGCAGCGTGATCCAGCGCCGCGAGCCCTTCACTTCGGGCCCGATCGCGAGTGTCAGCACGATCAGGATGATGCTGGCCGCGAAGATGATCAGCGCCGAGCGGCGGATCGCGCGCGGCGACAGGAAGGAGACCCCGAGCAGCACCAGGCAGGACGGGAGAAGGAACATCACGTGGCGGCTGAAGAAGTGGAAGGGATCAAGCCCGATACGGGTCGCAACCGGCGGGCTCGCCGCCAGCGACAGGATCACCCCGGTCAGCATCAGCGCCAGGATGGCGCCCATCAGCGGCTTGTCGACGGTCCACCACCACTCGGAAAAGGGGGTGCGTTCTTCACGGGAGAGCATGGGCGGCCGCTTTCGGACAGAGGTCGGTCCATTGGTCGCCCAGGTTGGTTACCGGGGGGTTAAGGAAGTGGATGAAGTTGTGCACAGTCTCGTGCCCCGGACGCAGCGCAGCGCCATAAGCGCGTTTACGCGTCTTCGACACGCTATTGCGGTGCGCTGCAGTGCCGGAGGCCCAGCAGCTTCTGGGTCCCGGCTCGCGCTACGCGCGTCCGGGACACGAGAACTCGCTACACCACCGGCTTCACGCCCGGCAGCGCCTGCACCAGTTCGCGGAACTTGCTGCCGCGGATTTCGAAGTTGCGGTACTGGTCGAAGGAGGCGCAGGCGGGCGAGAGCAGCACGACGGCATCAGCGAGCCCCGAGGCTTCCGCATCGCGCGCGGCGTGCTCGACGGCGACGTCCAGCGTCTGGCTGATTTCGTGCGCGACTGGGCCCAGCGTTCCCGAAAACTCCTGCGCGGCCTCGCCGATCAGATAGGCTTTTCGGATGCGCGGGAAAAAGCCGGTCAGGCCAGTGATGCCACCGGCCTTGGGCTTGCCGCCGGCGATCCAGAAGATGTCAGCGAAAGACGACAGCGCGTGCGCCGTGGCATCCGCATTGGTGCCCTTGGAATCGTTGACGAACAGCACGCTGCCGCGGCGGCCGACCTGCTCCATGCGGTGCGCAAGGCCCGGAAAGCTGCGCAAGCCATTCTGCAGCACGTCCTGGCTGATGCCCATCGCGAGCGCGGCGGCGGCGGCGCAGGCCGCGTTCTGCGCATTGTGCTGGCCGCGCAGCGAACCGATGCCGCCGAGCTTTGCGATCTCGCTGCGGGCGCCACCCGCGGTGCGCACGATATTGCCGTGCTCGACATGGATGCCAGAAGCCAGCGGGTTCTTGACGGAGATGCGCACGACGGTCTTGCCGGCGCGGTCGAGCCGGTCGGCGATGTCGCGGCAGAAGCCGTCGTCGACGCCGACGATCGCGGTGCCGCCAGCTTGCACGCCGGCAACGAGGCGCTCCTTCACCGCAGCGTAGTGCGCGATGGTGCCGTGGCGATCGATATGATCCTCGCTGACATTGAGCAGGATGCCGACGGAGGGATCGAGCGAGAGCGTGAGGTCGATCTGGTAGGATGACATCTCGATGACGTGGACGCGGCCCATGCGCGGCGGCTCCAGCGACAGGATCGCGGTGCCGATATTGCCGCCCATCTGGGTATCGTAGCCGGCGACTTTCGTGAGGTGCGCGATCAGCGCCGTCGTGGTCGACTTGCCGTTGGTGCCGGTGATCGCGACGAACGGCGCATCCGGCGCATGGCGCCGCCGCTCGCGGCAGAACAGCTCGATGTCGCCGATCACCTCGCAACCTGCCTCGCGCGCCTTCAGCACACTCCAATGCGGCACCGGATGGGTCAGCGGCACGCCGGGCGCGAGCACCAGGGCTGCGAAATTCGCCCAGGACACGTTGCGCAAATCTGCGGTGATGAAGCCGGCCTGCGCGGCCTTGGCGACGTTCTCGGCGTTGTCGTCGGCGGCGATCACCTCGGCGCCGCCGGCCTTCAGCGCGTGGCAGGAGGCGAGCCCCGAGCCGCCGAGACCGAACACCGCGACCGTCTTGCCGGCAAAGGACGTGACGGGGATCATCGATCGATCACCGCAGCTTCAGCGTGGAGAGACCGGCCAGCGCCAGCATCACCGAGATGATCCAGAAGCGGATCACGATCTGCGGCTCGGTCCAGCCGAGCTGCTCGAAATGGTGATGGATCGGCGCCATCCGGAAGATGCGTTTGCCCGTCAGCTTGAACGAGACCACCTGCACGATGACGGAGACCGCCTCCAGCACGAACAGGCCACCGATCACCGCGAGCACGATCTCGTGCTTCACCGCGACCGCGATGGCGCCGAGCATGCCGCCGAGCGCGAGCGAGCCGGTGTCGCCCATGAAGATCGAGGCGGGCGGCGCGTTGAACCAGAGGAAGCCGAGGCCGGCGCCCAGCAGTGCACCGCAGAGCACCGCGAGCTCGCCGGTGCCGGCGACATATTTGATCTGCAGATATTCGGCGAACACCGCATTGCCGGCGAGATAGGCGATCATCGCGAAGCTCGCGGTCGCGATCATCACGGGAACGATGGCGAGGCCGTCGAGCCCGTCGGTGAGGTTCACCGCGTTGCCGGAGCCGACGATGACGAAGGCGCCGAAGATGACGAAGAACCAGCCGAAATGCAGCACGGTGTCCTTGAGGAACGGAATCGTCAGCGCGGTCGATGCGGGATCGCGGTTCAGCCGCACCAGCGCATAGCAGGCCACCAGCGCGATCGCCGCCTCGATCAGCAGGCGAAGCTTGCTGCCGAACCCGGTCGTGGTCTGCTTGGTCACCTTGAGGTAATCGTCATAGAAGCCGACGAAGCCGAAGCCGAGCGTCACCGCCAGCACGATCCAGACGTAGGGATTGAGCGGATTGGCCCACAGCACGGTGCCGACCGTGAGGCCGGACAGGATCATCAGCCCGCCCATGGTGGGCGTGCCCTTCTTGGCGAGGTGCGATTGCGGACCGTCGGTCCGGATCGGCTGACCCTTGCCCTGACGGATGCGCAAGTGATCGATGATCCAGGGCCCGAACAGGAACACGAACAGCGCGCCGGTGACGACGGCGCCGCCGGTACGGAAGGTGATGTAGCGGAAGACGTTCAGGAAGGTGCGAACGGCACCGAAGCCCGGAAATGTGTTGGAGAGCTCGATCAGCCAGTAAAACATTCAGACGGTCCTATGGCGCCTTTGCACACGCGGTCTCGGCCTTGATCTTGGTCTTTACCTTGGCCTCAACGTGCCTCACGCGCATTCGCTGGTCTTCATCATGGGTCGCGACCTCCGGGAAACCGGACGGCTTCGCGCCGCAAAGGGTGGGATTCGGGAACGGCGCCTTCCAAGCAGTTTACGCCTTTGCCTGCAAGGCGGCCACCAGGCCCGGCACAAACTTGTTGACCCAGAACATCTTCTTGCTGCCCTTGACAACCACGACGTCGCCTGCCTTCAGCAGGTTCGCGACCTCACTCGGCTTCAGCGTGGCGGGATCGCCGTGCCAGCCGAGGCCCTTGCCGGCCGGGAGCACGTCGTAGAGGTGGCGCATCAGAGGGCCGACGCAGTAGATTCCGTCAATCCCGTCGAGATGCTTGGCAAGGCCGGTGTGATAGCCTGGTGCATCATCGCCCAGCTCCAGCATGTCACCGAGCACGGCAACGCGGCGGCCGCCGGTCACATTGCGCGCCTGGAGGCTTTGCAGCGCAGCGGCCACGCTGGCCGGATTGCCGTTGAAACTGTCGTCGATCACGGTGATACCGCCGACCGCCTGCTCGACGCCGCGGCCAGTCATGATGCCGACCCGATCGAGCTTGATCGCCAGCGTCGCCGCATCGAGACTCGCGGCGCGGATGGCGGCGAGCGCGGCCAGCGCATTCTGCACGCGGTGCGGCGCGCCCGGCGTCAGGCTGAAGGCGATCTGCTTCTTGCCGATCATGGCCACGACCTGCCAGCTCTCGCCATGCGGCGCGTGCGTGACCTCATGCACCTCGGCATGTTCGCCAAAGCGCACCACCTTGCCCTTCCATTCGGATGCCTTTAGCCCGGCCGGCAGCACCAGCACCCCGTCCTCGGGCAGGCCGAGCGCGATCGACACCTTCTCGCGGCGGATGGCTTCGAGCGAGCCGAGCTTCTCCAGATGCACGGGCTGGACATTGACGACGAGTGCGACGGTGGGCCGCGTCAGTTCGCTGAGCCGCGCGATCTCGCCTTGCTGGTTCATGCCCATCTCGACGACCCAGAGACTTGCATCGGGTCTGGCATTGCACAGAGTCAGCGGCACGCCCCAGAAATTGTTGAAGCTGGACGGACTTGCATAGGCGTTCGGATAGGCCGCCAGAAATTCCTTGGTGCTCGTCTTGCCCGCGCTGCCGGTCAGCCCGATCACAGGCCCGCGGAAGCGGGCGCGAGCGGCGCGCGCGAGGCCCCAGAGGCCGTCGATCAGCGTGTCCTTGACGACGATCTGCGGAATGCGGATGCCCGCGATCTCGTGCGGCACGATCATCGCGACTGCGCCGGAAGCTTCTGCCTTGTCCGCGAACTCCCAACCGTCGCGCGCGCTGGCGAAGGCCGAGATGAAGCCGCCGCTCGGCGTGCCGCTCAGCGCGACGAACAGGCTGCCCGGCTTCACCAGCCGGCTGTCCTGGGTGACGAAGTCGATCGGCGTGTCCGGGAACGAACCGGCAGCGCCCAGCGCGCGCGCGACGTCGGCAACTGTCCATATCGGCGCGCTCATGCAACCCTCGACGCTAATGCGGCGGCGACCGCCTCGTGATCACTGAAGGGCAAAACCTCTCCGCCGACGATCTGCCCGGTCTCGTGGCCCTTGCCGGCGACGAGCAGGGCATCGCCTTCCTGGAGTTCCTCGATCGCGGTTCGGATTGCCGCGGCACGGTCGCCGATCTCGCGGGCGCCCTTTGCGGTTGCGAGGATTTCGGCGCGAATGGTTTCGGGCTTCTCGCTGCGCGGATTGTCGTCGGTGATGATGATTCCGTCGGCGTTCTCGGCCGCGATCTCGCCCATGATCGGACGTTTGCCGGCATCGCGATCGCCTCCGGCGCCGAACACGACGACCAGCTTTCGTTTCGCATAGGGCCGCAGCGCCTGCAGCGCCTTCGCCAGCGCATCGGGCTTGTGCGCGTAGTCGACGAAGATCGGCGCACCGTTGCGCTCGCCGACGCGCTCGAGCCGTCCCTTGGCGCCTTCGAGACGCTCCAGGCTTGCGAACACGTTGGCGGCATCGCTGCCGGTACCGATCGCAAGTCCGGCCGATACCAGCGCGTTCTCGATCTGGAATTCGCCGACCAGCGGCAACCGGATCGCATAGCGCTTGCCGCGATGTTCGACTGTCAGCCTTTGCGAGAAGCCCTCGACCACGGCCTCAGTGAGACGAATGCCCTCGCCTGCCCCGTCGCCGTTGCGACCGACCGCCATCACGCGCAGGCCGCGCGACTTCGCGGCATCGATCGCTTCCGCCGAGCAATCATGATCGGCCGAGATCACCGCGGCGCCATCGGGCGGCACCAGTTCGCGGAACAGGCGGAGTTTCGCCGCGAGGTAATGCGCAACGGTCGGATGGTAGTCCATGTGGTCGCGCGAGAGATTGGTGAAACCGCCGGCGGAGACGCGTACGCCGTCGAGGCGATACTGATCGAGCCCGTGCGAGGACGCTTCGAAAGCGAGATGCGTCACGCCCTCGCGCGCGATCTCATCGATCTGTCGGTGCAGCGCGATTGGATCCGGCGTCGTCAGCGAGCCGTAGACCGTGCGCTTGGGCGAGACGAGGCCGATGGTGCCGATGCTGGCGGAGGCATGCCCCAGTCGCTCCCAGATCTGGCGCGTGAACGCGGCGACCGAGGTCTTGCCGCTGGTGCCGGTCACGGCCGCGATGGTCGCCGGCTGGGCGGGAAAGAAACTCGCCGCGGCCAGCGCCAGCGCGCGGCGTGGATTGGCAACGCTGATGAACGGCACCTTGCCACCGTCGGACGCATGATCACCCACGACAGCGACGGCGCCTGCGGCGACCGCGGCATCGACGAAGCGCGCGCCGTCGGTCTTGCTGCCGGCGAGTGCGAAGAAGAGATCGCCCGACTTGACGACGCGGCTGTCGAGCGCGAGCCCGGTCACCTCGAGCGCGGCGATAGCGGGCTCGATCGCGGCATTGCCTGACAGATCTTGGCCTAAGAGGTCGCGCAGCTTCATGGTCTTCCAGTCGACATGCCCTGCCGGAAAGCCGAATCCCACGGAAAATCCCGACTCAGCCGCGGCGAAGGCCTACCCCGTTGATTACTGGGTTGTCCTGGATGCTGCAAGAATAAGGCGCTCCGCAGGCGGCAGGTCGAACCGCGGCTCGACGCCCAGAAGCGGCGCGATCCGCTCGATCACCTTGCCGCCGGTCGGCACCGTGTTCCAGCCCGAGGTGATGAAGCCCTTCGTTTCAGGAATCGCCTGCGGCTCGTCCAGCATGATCAGGATCTGATATTTCGGATCGTCGCAAGGCATGATGGCGGTGAAGGAGTTGAGCACGCGCTTCTTGGCATAGCGGCCGTTGATGACCTTTTCGGACGTGCCGGTCTTGCCGCCGACATAGTAGCCCTTGACGTCAGCGGTCTTGGCGGTGCCGATTTCGGCATTGAGCCGCATCAGGAACCGCATCTTGTCGCTGGTCTCCGTCTTGATTACGCGCTTGGCCATCGCCGCTGCTTCGGATTCGCTGCGCTTCATGAAGGTCGGCGGAATCAGATAGCCGCCGTTCACCAGCGCGTTGATGCCCATCACCGCCTGCAGTGGCGCCACCGACATGCCCTGGCCGAACGCGATGGTGACCGTGTTCAGCTCACCCCAGCGGCGCGGGATCAGCGGAGCCGCGCTCTCCGGCAGCTCGGTGCGCAGCCGCGTCAGCTGGCCCATCTTGGCGAGGAACGCCTTGTGGGCCTCGACACCCTGGCCGAGCGCGATCCGCGCGGCGCCGATGTTGGACGAGAAGGTGAACACTTCCTTGGTGTTGATGAAACGCCCGAGCGGATGGCTGTCGTGGATGGTGAACTTGCCATAGTGCAGGTTTCCACGGGCATCCCACGACGTGTTCAGATTGATCTTGCCGGAATCGAGCGCCATCGCCAGCGTGAACGCCTTGAAGGTCGAGCCCATCTCGTAAACGCCGGTGGTCAGGCGATTGATGCGGTCGGGGTCGTGCGCTTCCTTCGGATTGTTGGGATCGAAATCCGGAAGCGAGACCATTGCCACGATCTCGCCGGTCTTGACGTTGGAGACGATGCCGGAGGCGGCCTTGGTGTGGTACTTCTCCTTGGCCTTCAACAGCTCGTCGCGCAGCGCGTGCTCGACGCGCAGATCGATCGAGAGCTCGATCGGCTTCTGCAGCCGGTCGGTGGCAAAGCCGGCACGGTGGAGATCGGCGAGGCCCTGATTGTCGAGCCACTTCTCCATGCCGGCGATGCCCTGGTTGTCGATGTTGACCAGACCGATGAGGTGGGCGACCTCGTTGCCGGTCGGATAGACGCGCTTGTTCTCGCGCAGGAAGCCGATGCCGGGAATGCCGAGCTTGTGAATCGCCTGCTGCTGCTTGGCCGTGACCTCGCGCTTGAGCCAGACGAAGCCCTTACGCGTCCTCAGGCGCTCGCGCACCTCGGCCTCGTCGAGATCGGGCACGGTCGCCGTGAGCAGCTCGATCGCCTCGTCCTTGTCGATGATGCGGCGCGGCTCGCCGAACAGGCTCGCCGCCTTGACGTCGGTGGCGAGGATTGCGCCGTTGCGGTCGACGATGTCGGGCCGTGCGGTTGCCACCACCTCCTGCGCCGCGGCGCGGCGCGCGCCGTGGGCATCGGCGCCGATGGCGAACATCACGAGCCGGCCGCCGATCAGGGCGTAGACCGAGGCGAAGGCGAGCATGGCGAGACCAACGCGCGCGCGCGCCTTCGCGGCGCGGTCGACATTGCGCCCGTAGAGCAGGCTGCGGATCAGCCGCTGGCGCCAGGGTTCCGTAGGTTTGGCCGGAGTCGCAGCGCTCATTGCTTGTCCTCGGGCTGAGGCACGGAGCCCGTCACATTGTCGGGATCGCTCGCGGCTTCGATGGTGTTGAGCATGGCTCCGATCGGATCGGGCTCGCCAGGCCTGAACATCCGCGGCGGACGCTCCGGCAGGTTCTTCAGCGAATCATATTGCGTGCCGTTGACCGGCTTGAGCTGCAGATGCCGGTCGGACAGGCCCTGCAATCGGTGGGGCGCATCGAGCTTGGCCCATTCGGATCGCAGCGAAGCGATCGCGTCGCGCTGCTCGCGGATCTCCGCATGCAGCCGCAGCACCCTCTCGGTGCGCGCCGTGGAGTCCATCTTGATCCTGTAGACATAGGCCGCCGCGAAGATCAGCGCGCCGATGACGAAGAGGTGGATGATGCGCATGCGCTAGCCTCCCCTCATCACGTCGGAGAGTTTTGGCCATGACGATGGCTCGCCATCGTCATGCGCGGGCGCCGAGGTGCGCTCGGCGGCGCGAAGCTTTGCGGAACGCGCGCGCGGGTTATGCGCGACTTCGTCCTCACCGGCGACTACGGGCCGCCGCGTCAGAAGCTGGAAGCTCGGCGGAACTTGCGCCACCTCCGGCAGGTGCCGCGAGCCGCCGCCGGTTTTCGAACGCTCGGAGAAGAAATTCTTGACGATACGATCTTCCAGCGAATGGAAGGAGACCACGACGAGGCGTCCGCCCGGCTTGAGCACGCGCTCTGCCGCAGCGAGCGCGGTCTGCAGTTCCTCGAGCTCTTCATTGACGAAGATGCGCAGGGCCTGGAATGTCCGCGTCGCCGGATGAATATCGCCGGGCTTCGAGCGCACCACCCTGCCGATGAGGTCGGCGAGCGCGCGCGTGGTCGTGAACGGCGCCTCCTGACGGTCCGCGACGATGGCGCGGGCGACGCGGCGCGAATGCCGCTCCTCGCCGAGGAGATAGATGATGTCGGCGAGATCGCCTTCCGAAGCGCGGGCAACGACGTCGGCCGCGGTCGGCCCCGCCTGCCCCATCCGCATGTCGAGCGGACCGTCGAGGCGGAAAGAGAAACCGCGGCCGGCCTGGTCGAGCTGCATCGAGGACACCCCGACATCCATCACGACGCCGTCCACGGCCTCGACGCCCTGCGCCGCGCAGACCTCACCGAGGTTGGAGAATCGGTCCTCGACCAGCGTCAACCGGCCCGCGGAACGTTCGACCAGTTCCGCACCGCCCGCGACTGCGGTGCGGTCGCGGTCAATGGCGATGAGCCGGGTTCCCGGCACGTCGAGGATGGCGCGGCTATAGCCGCCGGCGCCGAAGGTGGCATCGACGTAGATACCGCCATCGCGCGGGGCGAGATGGGCGATGGCCTCACGGCCAAGAACGGGAATGTGCGGAGCCGAGCTCATGCGCCAGACCTGCTGGAGGCCCAGCCTGACGTCCAAGCGAGATTGGGGACGAACAAGCCCATGACGCCTCGAATGACTCCGTATCGCGGCGGTTCCACGACCGCACCGCCCAGCATGGTTACCAAGCCCGGTCGTCCCGGGCGGCAAACCCAGTGTTCCCAGCGGAATTTGTCGGGCAGCCATGGGATTTCGAGCCAAAATACGCTTTGGCCGCCTCCGGACGCGGGTCGGCTCTTCATCCCTCAGTAACGGCCCTTAGCGTTAAGAAAGCGTTGCTCGGCTCGTGACAAGTCGAAAAGCTGGTGAGGCGGTGATGCTTCATCCACACACTTCGCCAAAATGCATGCGTTAACCGCGACGCGCGATTGCGCACGGTGGAGGGTAAAGGAATAGTAAAGAGAAGGGCTTGGCCCACTCTCCGTCCGACCTTGGTTTGTCTATGCCGCCGTCCGGTTCGTCCACACCGTCTGGATCTGATTCGAAGCGTCAACGCGTTCTCCCGGTTCCCAAGGCCGCGGCGAGCATGAGGGCGTTCGAGCCGGATTCCTCGATCGTGTCCGACATCATCCCCTCGCCGAACTATGGCGAGCGCAACAAGGCACGGCAGCCCGACATGATCGTGCTGCACTACACCGGGATGCCCGATGTCGAGGGCGCGCTGGCGCGGCTGTGCACGGCGGGAACCGAAGTCTCGGCGCATTACGTCGTGCTGGAAGACGGCCGCATCGTGCAATGCGTGCCCGAAACCAGGCGCGCCTGGCACGCCGGCGTCTCGTCCTGGGCGGGCGAGGACGACATCAACTCCTGCTCGATCGGCATCGAGATCATCAATCGCGGCCACGACTGGGGCTATCCGGAATATCCGCTGCGCCAGATCGCCGCCGTGATCGCGCTGTGCCGCGGCATCATGCTTCGCCGCAAGGTGCCGGCCCACCGGGTGCTCGGCCATTCCGACGTCGCGCCCGCGCGCAAGAAAGACCCCGGCGAAAAGTTTCCGTGGCACTCGCTGGCCAATTCCGGCGTCGGTCACTGGGTGACGCCGGCCCCGGTCGTGCGCGGCGAGACCCTGATGCTCGGCACCATCAGCGACGAAGTGCTTAGCCTGCAGCAGGCGCTCGCCAGATACGGCTACGGCGTGCCGCTGACCGGCAAATACGATGCCGCGACCATGGAAGTCGTCACCGCCTTTCAGCGCCACTTCCGCCCCGCGCGGCTGGACGGTGTCGCGGACCACTCGACGCTGTCGACATTGCAGGCGCTGCTGGCGAGCCTGCCGGCAGAGGGGACGACCGTCGCGTCGAAGTGACGGCGATGGCCGCGCAGTTCGCTCTCGTCCCGGACGCGCAAAGCGCGAGCCGGGACCCAGTCGGCGACACGTCACGCTTCGATAGGATGGGCCCCGGCTCTGCAGCGCACCGTCGAAGAGACGCTGCGCTGCGTCCGGGGCACGAGCCCCTACCCCATCTCCCTCATCCGCCGCGCATAGAGCCGCCGCAACGGCTCGAGCTGTGTCGCCGCGGTCGCTGTCTGATACGCCTCGCACGCTTCATCCTTGCGGCCGAGCCTTCGCAACAGATCCGCACGCACTGCGGGCAACAGCTCATAGCCGCGCAGCCCGCCTCGGGCGCTGATCGCATCGACGAGATCGAGCGCACGTGCCGGCCCATCGACCATCGACACGGCGGCAGCGTGGTTGAGCTCGATCACCGGAGAGGGAGAGATGCGCAGCAACACCTCGTAGAGCCCGGCGATCTGACGCCAGTCGGTCTGCGCAAAGCTCGGCGCACGGGCATGCAGCGCGGCGATCGCGGCCTGCACAGCATAAGGCTGCGGCCGTCCCGGCACGCGTAGCGCATCCTCGACCAGGCCCAGGCCCTCCTCGATCTGCGCGCGATCCCACAGCATGCGGTCCTGCTCCTCGAGCAGCACGATATCGCCGGCCGCGGTCTCGCGTCCGGCGCGGCGCGCATCGTGGAGCAGCATCAGGGCCAGCAGGCCCTTGATGCCGCCGCGATCCGGCATCAGCCGATCGAGCAAGCGGCCGAGCCGGATCGCTTCAGTTGCAAGATCAGGCCGCATCAGATCCGCGCCCTCGGTCGCGACATAGCCCTCGGTGAAGACCAGATAGATCACGGCGAGCACGCCATCGAGCCGCGGCGCCAGCGTGTCGCGCTCGGGCACCTCGTAGGGGATGCCGGCGAGCCTGATCTTCTGCTTGGCGCGGACCAGCCGCTGCGCCATTGCCTCCTCGCCCACGAGAAAGGCGCGCGCGACCTGCGTGGTCGACAGCCCGCAGACGGTGCGCAGCGTCAGCGCGACTTGGACCTCTGGCGCGAACGCCGGATGGCAACAGGTGAAGATCAGCCGCAGCATGTCGTCGTCGAGTGTTGCCGGCGGCTCGTCGACCGTTTGCGCGTTGAGCTCGATCTCGTGCAGGAGCGCCTGCTGCTTGCCGCGGAAGACAGCCTGGCGCCTGACACGATCGATCGCCTTGTGCCTGGCGACATTGACCAGCCAGGCGCGCGGATTGTCGGGGACCTCGCACGCGGCCCAGCGTTCCAGCGCGACGGCAAAAGCATCCTGAAGCGCGTCCTCGGCGAGATCGAAATCGCCGACGAGGCGGATCAGCGTGGCCAGCGCCCGCCCCGCCTCGTCGCGGAAGATCTTGTCGATCTCGCCAGGGGTCATGCGGCGACGCGCGGCTCGGCCGTCACTTGTCGTAGACCCAGATCGGCCGCACCTCGATCGAACCGACGCGCGCGCTCGGAATCCGCGCCGCGATCTCGATCGCGGCGTCGAGATCCTTGGCCTCGATCAGATAGTAGCCGCCGAGCTGCTCGCGGGTCTCCGCAAACGGTCCATCGGTCGTCAGCATCTTGCCGTCGCGCACACGCACCGTCGTCGCGGTCGTGGTCGGCCGCAGTCGATCGCCGGCCTTGAAATTGCCGTTCCGGATGATGGATTGCGTGAAGGCTTCATACTCCGCCGACATCTTCTGGCTGGTTCCCGTGTCAATCTTCGCGTACTCGGCCTCGTTCTGGTAGATCATCAGCAGATATTGCATCGCTTCACTCCTGTTGTTCGGCTGTGTCGCCGACATCCAGTCGAACGGGGCACGCAGCAAACGACATCTTCAGGATAAATTATTTCGGGCGGATCGTGGGCCGCGATATCGGCTTGACGAAACCGTCACAAATGCCCCATGCGTTGTCAGTCAGTCGGCCGGACGGCCGCTCCGGCAGGTGCCGAAAGGCCGCCGGGGAGGAAAGTCCGGGCTCCCTTGACATACGGTGCCGGATAACGTCCGGCGGGGGCGACCCCAGGGAAAGTGCCACAGAGAACGAACCGCCCCGCTTCGCCTTCGGCTTCGCGGGGTAAGGGTGAAAAGGTGCGGTAAGAGCGCACCGCGGGTCCGGCAACGGAGCCGGCATGGCAAACCCCACCGGGAGCAAAACCGAATAGGGACGGCGTAGCGGGCTGTTCGCGAAAGCGATAACGCCGCGGGGCGATGTCAGGCCCGCCGTCCGGGTAGGTTGCTCGAGGCCATGTGCAAACATGGTCCCAGAGGAATGGCCGTCACGTATCGTTCGCGCAAGTGGACGGTGCCTTACAGAACCCGGCTTACAGGCCGGCTGATATCTTGCAACGAGGGGTTCGATGCTAGCGCATCGGGCCCCTCACCATTTTGGCTTGGCCCGCTGTCATTCCGGGGCTTGCGCAGCGGGAGCTACGATGCGCAATTGCGCATCTGAGAATCCATCGGGCGGCAAAGTTGGTGGATGAATCGATTCCGGGTTCGTGCTGCGAACGCCCCGGAATGACGCCCGGTTAGCGTTGTCTTGCCTTCACCAGCACCGGCGCAAGCTCGTCCGCCTCGCGCCGCTGCTTGCTCGCCTCGAAACCGTGCATGCCGACCTGCCATTGCAGCCCGACGATGGCGCCCTTGGTCGGCTGCAGCAGCGCGAGCGAGGCGAACAGCGTCACCGGCAACCACACCGCCAGTTGCAGCCAGACCGCCGGTGCATAGGCGGTCTCGACCGCGAGGATCGCCGGCACCACGAGATGGCCGACTACGACGATCACGAGATAGGCGGGGAAGTCATCGGCGCGCTGGTGGAACAGCTCCTCACCGCAACGATCACAGCTGTTTGCGACCTTCAGGAAACGGCTGAACAAATGGCCTTCGCCGCAGTTCGGGCACTTGCCGCGAAAGCCGCGCCACATCGCCTTCGCCAGAGAGACTGAACCTGCCGCCATGACCCTACCTCTTCCTTTTCGACGATCCATACAATAATATCTTGCATCCATACATTCAAAGGAAATGGGCTTAAATTGCATGGATTGGAGCCCGACAATCTCGGAGCTATCAGGGCCGCGCTACCAGCGCATCGTCGAGGCCATGGAGGCCGACATCGCCGCCGGCCGGCTCGTGCGCGGCCAGCAGCTGCCGACGCAGCGCGCGCTTGCAAAGGCGCTCGACGTCGATCTCACCACGGTGACGCGCGCCTACACCGAGGCGCGGCGACGCGGGATCATGGAGGCGCGGGTCGGACAGGGCTCGTTCGTGTCGGAGACCAGCGCGCGCCGCGCGGTCGATCTGCCGCATCCCGTCGCGATCGATCTTTCGATGAACGTGCCGCCGCATCCGCTGGAGGCGCAGCTCGACGAGCGCATTATCGCCGGGATGGAAGCGATCCGCGCGCAATCGGGCCTGACGGCGTATCTCAATTATCAGCCGCCCGGCGGCAGCGCGCATGAGCGCGACGTCGCCGCGCGCTGGATGCGTGCGCGGGTGCCGCACGCGCATGCCGACAAGCTCGTGGTCTTTCCCGGCACCCAGACGATCCTGTTCAACCTGCTCGCCCATCTGGCGCGGCCCGGCGACATCGTGCTGACGGAGGCGCTGACATTCCCCGGCATCAAGGCCGCAGCAGTGCGGCTCGGCATCAAGCTCGTCGGCGTCGCCATGGATGATGGCGGCATCCTGCCCGACGCGCTGGCAAAGGCGTGCCGCACGCACAAGCCGAAGGCCGTCTATCTCATTCCGACGCTGCACAATCCGACCACGGCGACGCTTGCCTCCGAGCGGCGCAGTGCGATCGCAAAGATCATCGGCGATACCGACACGATCCTGATCGAGGACGACGCCTACGGCCTGCTCGACCGCTCTGCATCGCCAATCGCCAATCTCATTCCCGAGCGGACTTATCTTGCGACCACGCTGTCAAAATGCATCTCGCCGGCGCTCCGCGTTGCCTATCTGGCGACGCCCGACAGCGAGGCGCAGCGGGACATGCGGACATATTTGCAGGCGACCGTGCAGATGCCGGCGCCGCTGATGGTCGCGCTGGTGACGCATTGGATCGAAAGCGGCATTGCCGATCGTATCATCACCGCCATCCGCAGCGAGGCGGTCGGCCGTCAGCAGCTCGCGCAGCGCGCATTGAAAGGCTTCCAGTTCCTGGCCAAGCCCGCGGCGCATCATCTGTGGCTGCGGCTGCCTGAGGACCGGCCCGATGTCGCGGCGCATCTGTTGCGAAACGGACTTGCGGTCGTCGCCGGCGAGGCCTTCACGGTCGATGGGACACCGCCGCACGCGGCGCGCGTCTCGCTGGGCGCGGCACGCAACAGGTCAGAATTGACGGAAGCGCTACGCATCCTGGTCGGCGCGCTGCAGAAGCCCGCCGACACCAGACAAATCGTCTAGATCATCGACGATGACGGCGATGGGTCGAGCGCACGACCGGCGCCCCAGGCGACGGATAGGCCTGCAAAGCATATGCATCGCTGGGCGTGCCCTGCTGGCCGAGAGCCGCACGCGCCGCAGGCGTGAGCTGGCCGCCGTTCAGCACGTCGCGGTCGGGATGAGCCGCCTGATACGCTGCAGGCTCGGAAAGCTGCGCCTGGGCCATCGTCGGCATCAGCGTCGCCGCCAACAGCGCGGCTGCAGCGGCGATCTTGGTGCGGGTCATGGTCATTCTCCATCATCGCATTCGGGTCCGACCGATCCGAGTGCAGGATGGCGGTGGGGGGCCCCGGGATCAAAGTAGGACCGTCATGTAGGCATGTCTTTCGCGAACGCCCGGCGCCGCAGATCACGCTTGCGTGCAGGGCGGATTGACTTGCACGGCAGCAAGCATGCTATGCGGGCGACGGCGATCAACAGTTCGAGATCGCCCCGGCGACGAGGACATTCTGTTGGAAACGCTCACCTACGCGCTGCTGCTGCTCGGCGCATTGGCCGGCGGCTTCGTCTCGGGCCTGGCCGGGTTCGGCACGGCGCTGATGGCGCTCGGCATCTGGCTCTACGTACTGCCGCCCTCGCTCGCAGTGCCGCTGGTGCTGATCTGCTCGGTGATCGCGCAGACCTCGACGCTGCCCTCGATGTGGAAGAGCTTCGACCTCTCGCTGGTCTGGCCGTTCCTGATCGGCGGTCTGATCGGCGTACCGATCGGCACCATGCTGATCGCCTCGGCCGATCCAAAAGTGTTCAAGCTGAGCGTCGGCATTTTAATTCTGATGTTCTCGAGCGCGCTCTATCTGAACAAGAGGCCGCTCGCCATCAAATTCGGCGGCCGCCTCGCCGACGGCGCGATCGGCTTTGCCGGCGGTATTCTTGGCGGCCTCGCCGGGTTGTCCGGGCCGCTGCCGATCCTGTGGGCCAACATCCGCGGCTGGAACAAGCATGAGCGGCGCGGCATCTTTCAGCTCTTCAATTTCACGGTTCTCGCGACAGCACTGGTGCTGCAGACCGCATCGGGTCTCGTCGAGCTCAAAGTGGTCTGGCTCGCGCTGGTCGCGTTTCCGGGCACCCTGATCGGCGCCTGGGCCGGCGCCCGCGTCTATCACGCCCTCAACGACAAGCATTTCGGCGATGTCGTGCTCGGCCTGTTGTTCCTGTCTGGCCTGACCCTGGTCTGGAACAGTCTCGGCGCGCTCTAGAGCGCGATGCGATCAGGATGAAGCGTCATCGCGCTTTAGGTTGTTGTCTAAGCATTCTTCTCGGAAAGCCGCTGCGCACTTTTCCGGATCATGCTCTAGCTCTCGCGCCCTCTTCGCGAGCGTCATGCCGCCGGCGACACCGACGCCGAGGACGTAGACCCAGCCCGGCGTGAAGTCGAACAAATGCGTGTTGAGCTGCGAGGTCAGCATGTTCTGCACCACGACCAGCAGGCCGATCCAGCAGGCCAGCCCCTCGCCGCGAAACAGCGAGAGATGCGCAAACCAGAGCGCGTAGAGGATCAGGACACCGACGATTCCCCACTGCACGGCCACGCTGAGGGTCTGATTGTGTGGGTTGCTGACGATCTCGCCACGCAGCGGATCGATCTTCGCATCGGCGGCCACGCTTGCGAACAGGCCGCGGATCGAGCCGGTGCCGTGACCGACCAGCGGTGCATCGGCGATGAAACGAAGGGACTTCCGCCAATATTCCAGACGTGAACCCATGCCGCTGACCTGACTGTCCTGCACGCTCGTCTGATAGTCGGCCTGAAATTTCGCAACCGTCGTCCGCAGATGCGGCGACACGCCAAAGAGCAGCACCGCCGACAGCGCCATCGCGCCGGCGGCAAGCAGCGCCGCACGCAGACGCAGATACAGCAACGCGAACAGCATCACCAGGATCGGCAGCGTCACCAGCGCCGTGCGCGACACCACGACGAAGATCATGTTGGCGAGGAATCCGATCGCGAGCGTCGCGAACAGCGCCGCGATGGCGACGCGGCGTTGCCGCAGCAGCGCCACGATCGGATAGACCAGCGCGAGCACACAGAGCGCGAACTCCTGGCTCTGGTCGATATAGTTGCGCACCGCGATCCCGCTTTCGACCCTGAAAGGCCCGCGCGACAGATAGAGCTTCAGCGAGAGTGCGGGGTCGATTGCGACGGCGAAGGAATAGAGCATCAACGCCGTGCAGGACGCCAGGAAGGCGAAAAACACCCAATGGCCGTACGGCCAACGCTCGAACTGGTAGATCAGGAGCGGAATGACCAGCAGCTTCGCCGCCGGCCCGATCGCGTGGATTCGCTCCGGCCATGGCGCATCCGACCAGAGCGTGCCCACGGCGGCGAGCGCGACCAGCGCGATGGGCAGCAGGCAGATCGGGCGAAGCAGCGAACGCGGAAACGCGCGCAGATCGACAAACGCGAAGGCGATCAGCCAGGGTATGAGCGCGAAGGTCAGCCCGGTCGTGGTCCACGGCAGCAGCAGAGCGATCAGCGCGACGAAGCGGGCCGGCGTGCGATAGCGCGCCGCCCAGATCGCGGCGAGCCATGACGCCGCCCGCGGCTCGTTCGTCACTCCGGTCATTGGCCCTTCTGCAGCCCACCATCCACCCCGCCCGGCAAGTTAGCCGGAGCAGCCAGGATGGAACAAGCCACCGTTACGCAGGCTCGCGGGCGAGAGGCGCAATGGGCTCGGCGCTCTCCCGCTCTGGGTCCTTCTCCTTCGGCGCCGAAATCAGGCGCTTCCTGAACTCGCGGCGCAGCAACCACAGGCTCAAGCCCGCCTGCAATATTGTCGCCGCGACCGACAAATACCAGACATACTCCATGCGAAAGCCCGGCCGCGTCGACAGCCAGATCGCCGGCAGTGAGTAGGTGAACACGCGCGTCGCCGAGCTCAAGAGCACCGGCCTGGTGTTGCCAAGGGCCTGGAACATGCTCGAGCAGGTGAAGATCAGCCCCTGTGCGACCATGTTGAGCGAGATGATCCGCAGGAACAGATAGGCGATGTCCATGGTCTCGCGGTCGTTCGAGAATCCGGCGAGCAGCAGCTCCGGCTTCACTTGCGCAAGGGTCATGAAGCCGGTCATCACGATCGTGACGATCAAGGCGGCCTTGAGGAAAGTTTCCCGCACGCGCGCAGCGTTGGCTGCGCCGACGTTCTGGCCGGCGATCGGCCCGGCCGCCAGCCCGACCGCAAGCGCCGGCATGTTGATCAGGCCGAGCACGCGCTGCCCGATGCCGAAGCCGGCCTGCGCCGCCGCGCCGAAATCGCGCAGCACGTAATAGACCACCGCCATGAAGATGAACATCATCGCGAACTCGCCGCCGGCCGGCAGGCCGACATTGAGAATGCGCTTCAAATGGTGCGGCTGCGGGCGCCACTGCGCCGGATTGAAGGCGACATAGCGCTCGACCTTGCGGAAATACGCCAGCAGCACCAGCACGCCGATGGCGACCGCGATCGAGCTCGCCAGCCCCGCACCGACGACCCCGAGCGCATGGCCGGTGCCCCAGCCCGTGATCAGGACCGGCGCCAGCGCGATATTGATGGCCACAGCAAACGCCTGCACCAGCATGGTGGGACGCACGATACCGGTCGCGCGCAGCGCAGCCCCCATGACTTGGGTGGCGAACTGCAGCGCGAGCGCCGGCATGAACCACAGCAGGTAAGTGGTCCCGGCCTCGATCGTGGCCTGGTCCGCTGCGATCGAGCGCATGTAGGCGCGCGACAGCGCGGCACCTGCGAGCAGGGTCAACAGTCCGAACAGCACCGACAGCACGATCGCCTGGTTGAAGATCAGGTTCGCATCCGGCCGGTCCTTGCGTCCCACGGCATGCGCGATCAGTGCCCCCGCGCCGACACCGAGCACCTGCATCAGCCCGTTGACGAGAAAGCCAGCATTGCCGGCCGCGGCGACGCCCGCCACGGCGGCATCGCCCAGGCCCGACACGAAGTACAGATCGACCAGTTGGCAGACCATGATCGATATCATGCCGGCCATGATCGGAGGTGCCATGGCCAGGATGTGTCTCACGATGGAGCCGTTGGTCAGGTCTTTCATCTCATTCCATCCTTGACGCATTCCTTGGCGGCGCGACTGCGGGACTTTCGTCCCGCAGTCGCGCGCCTCACTCCGCTGCAGCGATATGCCCGAGCTCCACCACCTGGCGCTCGAACAAGCCGCGATAAATGCCGCCGGGTCTGGCCGCGAGCGTGGCGTGGGTGCCCTGCTCGACGATCTCGCCGCGGTCGAACACCAGGATGCGATCGAGGCTCCTCACCGTCGACAGCCGGTGCGCGATCACGATCGAGGTGCGGCCCTTCATCAGCCGCTCCATCGCCTCCTGGATCAGCGCCTCCGATTCCGAATCCAGGCTCGAGGTCGCCTCGTCCAGGATCAGCACCGGCGCATCCGCCAGGAACGCGCGCGCCAGCGCCACGCGCTGCCGCTCACCGCCCGACAGCTTCACGCCGCGCTCGCCGACCAGCGTGCCGTAGCCCTTCGGCAGGCGCAGGATGAAGTCGTGAGCGTTCGCAAGCCGCGCCGCCTGCTCGATCGCCTCGAGGCTGGCGCCGGGCCGGCCATAGGCGATGTTCTCGGCGAGCGAGCGGTGAAACAGGATCGGGTCCTGCTGCACGATCGCGATCTGGCTGCGCAGCGATTGCTGTGTGGCCAATGCGATGTCCTGCCCGTCGATCAGCACACGGCCGCCGGTGACGTCGTAGAGCCGCTGCACCAGCTTGACGAAGGTGGTCTTGCCGGAGCCGGAGCGTCCGACGAGGCCGACACGTTCACCGGCCCGGATCGTCACCGACAACCCGTCATAGAGCGGCGCGCGATGGCCGCCATAGTGGAACGTCACGTCGTCGAACACGATCGCGCCGCCCTCGATCGCGATCGGCCGCGCACCGGCCGCATCGGCGATGCCGATGGGCTCGGCATGGATCGCAACCAGTTCGTCCATGTCGTTGACCGAGCGCTGGAGGTTGTTGATGTGCATGCCGACGTCACGCAAATAGGCGTGGATGATGTAGTAGCTGGTCAGCACATAAGTCACGTCGCCAGGCGAGGCATGTCCCGACATCCACAACAGCACCGCGCCGCCGATCACGGACGTGCGGAGGCAGAGCAGCAGCGACAGCTGCGCCATGGACGTGTAGTTGTAGCGCAGCCAGGTCCGCCGCACCCGCACGCGCCATCGGTTGATGACGCGGCCGAGCCGCGTATCCTCGCGCGCTTCCGCGCCAAACGACTTCACCACCGCGTTGCACGTCAGGGCATCCGCAAGCGTGCCGCCGACCTTGGTGTCCCAGGCATTGGAGACTCGGGCGGCCGGCGCGATGTAGCGCGTCGAGAACACGACGGTGATGGTGACGTAGAAGAACGCGCCGACCGCGATCACCACGCCGAGCGAGGCCCAGTGCATCCCGATCAGGACCATCGAGCCGATCAACACCAGCAGCGAGGGCGCTAGCGCCATCAGGATGGTGTCGTTGAGCAGGTCGAGCGCCCACATGCCGCGCGTGATCTTGCGCACGGTCGAGCCCGCGAAGGAGTTAGCGTGCCAGTCCGTGGAGAAGCGCTGCACACGGGTGAAGGCCTCCTGTGCGACGTCCGACATGGTCTTGAGCGTGAACGGCACGATCGCCTGCAGGCCGGCCAGCCGCAGCACCACGGAGGCCGCGCCCAGCCCCACGATGGCGCCGAAGGCAACCAGAGCGGCATGCCGCGCATCGGGATCCGACGGGCCGCGCGTCAGCGCATCGACCAGCCGGCCCGAGAAGACCGGCATGAACAGGTCGGCGATGGTCGCACCCAGCAGGCCGCCGGCCACGATGAGCCCCCGTCCCGGCTGCTTCAGCCAGTGCCGGAACACGAAGGGCAGCACCAGGCGGATCGCCGCGGGCTTTTTTGACAGAGCGGTCATGACATCATCCGGCCGCCTTTGGCGCGGGCCGGCTCCATCGATGGACGCAGGCCGGCCGCGAGGGCCGAGACGGCGTCACTTAAGGTTGGCTTTGACTTGGGAAAGAAAGCGATCGGGACGCTTGGTCGGAAACTTGGCCCAATCGAAACTGGCGGAGGAGGCCTCTAACAGGCCGCGTACATACCGAACCAGAACATCATCGAGCGCGGGCGTACGATCTGCGAATGCGACGAAATCATGCAAATCTCTCCCCGGTTCGAGCGAATGAGGTGCGCTTTATAGATGTGTCGTTCGCGACTTGCAACGGGGCTCGCGCGAGATCACGGATGAGTGTTGCAATTTGGTGCGCGCGGCCTTGGTGCGCTCCACAGCCGCCCCGCCCTCCGCCGTCATGCTCCGCGAAAGCGGGGCATCCAGTACGCCGCGGCGGATGTGGTGAGAGCGAGTTCACCAACGCCGGCCTCTGGAATACTGAATCGTCCGGTCAAGCCGGACGATGACACCGCGTGTGTGGCGGGCTCAATGCGCGTCGCCGCCCCCGGTCAGTGGGGCCGGCTTGCTCAGCAGCGTCACCAGCAGGGTGAGGCCGAGATAGAACAGCGTCAGCACGAAGAAGGCATCGCCGAAGCTCATCACGACGGCCTGGCGGTGCACGAGCTGGGAGAGCTGCTTCATCGCCATCAACGTGGAATCGCCGAGGCCCTGGAACTTCTGCATGAACATGGTCAGGGTTTCGCTCGCGGTCGCATTGCCCCAGGTCACGCGCTCCTGGAGGCGAGTGATGTGCAAATCGGTGCGGTCGTTGAGCACGGTGTTGATGACGGCGAGGCCCACGGCGCCGCCGAGATTGCGCATCAGGTTGAACAGACCCGAAGCGTTCTTCACCCTATCAGGCGCCAGCGTGCCGAGCGCGATGTTGTTGGTGGGCACCATCGCGAACATCATGCCGATGCCGCGCAGGATCTGCGGCACCAGCAGCTCGTAGAAATCGTAGTCGCGCGTGATCCATGTCATCTGGTAGGAGCCGATCGCGAACACGACGAGGCCGAATGCGATCATGTAGCGCATGTCGACTTTCACCATGAGGCGGCCGACCAGCGGCGCGACCAGGAACATGGTGATCCCCGAGACGAACATGGTCTCGCCGATCATCAGCGCGCTGTAGCCGCGCACTTCGGCGAGATAGCGCGGATAGATGTAGGTCAGGCCGTAGAGGCCGATGCCGATGCAGAACTGCAGCACGCAGCCGATCGCGAAATTGCGGTTGGAGAAGGTGCGCAGGTTGACGATCGGCTCGGCCGCCGTGAAGACGCGCCAGAAGAAGGCGATCGCCGAGATCGCGCAGATCCAGGCGCAGATCGCGACCGAGGTATCCTGCATCCATTCATATTGCGGCCCCTCCTCCAGCACATATTCCAGCGTGCCGAGGAAGCCCGCCATGAACAACAGACCCCACCAGTCGAAGCGGTCGAGCAGCTCGAAATGCGGCTCGTCGAAATCGACCAGCGCCAGCACGCCCAGGGTGATGCCGATGCCGGGCACGACGTTGATGAAGAACAGCCAGTTCCACGACATGAGGTCGGTGATGTAGCCGCCGACCGTCGGTCCGATAGTCGGCGCCAGCGTCGCGACCAGCCCAATGATGGGGCCGACGATGTGAAATTTGGAGCGCGGAAAAACGGTGTAGGCCGAGGCGAACACCGTCGGGATCATGCCGGCGCCGAGAAAGCCCTGCAGCGCGCGCCAGAGGATCATCTCCTCGATGGTTGTGGCGAAGCCGCAGAGCAGGCTCGAGGCGGTGAAGCCAGCCGCCGAGATCGCGAACAACAGCCGCGTGCCGAAGGCGCGCGACAGGAATCCGGACAGCGGGATCGCAATGACCTCCGCAATCAGATAGGCGGTCTGGACCCAGGAGACCTCGCTGGAGCTCGCCGACAATCCGGCCTGGATTTCGCTCAGGGAGGCCGAGACGATCTGGATGTCCAGGATCGACATGAACATCCCGAACACCATGATGATGAAAGCGAACAACCGCTTCGGCGCGATGCGCTCCGAATCGCGGTCCGCCATCATGGCGGGTGAAGCGGTGGTGGCGTTGGCCATGGTCTGACCTCGCAGCGCTGAGGCTGTGGCTACTGCGGGTGGATCGCGGTGGGATCGTCGAGGTCGACCTCGCTGTCGGCGTCGGCCGCGCCCTTGTTGGTGTCGACGGTCGCATAGACCGACATGCCGGCGCGGAGCAGGTTCTGCTTCGCCACCGACTTTGGCACGCGAATGCGGACCGGCACGCGCTGCACGATCTTGGTGAAGTTGCCGGTGGCGTTGTCGGGCGGCAGCAGCGTGAACACCGAGCCCGCGCCCGCCGCGATGCTGTCGACGACGCCGGAGAACTTGCGCATGCCGTAGGCATCGACCTTGATCGTCACCGACTGGCCGGGACGGATGCGCTTGAGCTGCGTTTCCTTGAAATTGGCGTCGATATAGACGGCGTCCAGCGGCACGATGTTGCCGAGGCGCTGGCCGACCGCGACAAAGTCGCCGGCGTTGACCAGGCGATTGGAGAACGTACCGTCGACCGGCGCGCGCACCGCGGTGAAGCTGAGATCGCGCTCGGCCTTGGCGAGCGTGGTCTTGAGCTCGGCGAGCTGGGCCTGCGCTTCGGCCTGCTGCGCCTTGGCGACATCGACATTACTGATTGCAACGTCGTATGCGGCCTGCGCGGCCTTGACTGCGGCGGCGCCCTGGTCGCGTCCGGCTTCCGAGCTCTCGAAGGTGGCGCGCGAGGCAAACCCCTTGTTGCTCAGGGCCTGCTGGCGCTCATAGTCGAGATCGGCGCGCTTGAGGCCGGCTTCAGCCGAGACGAGTTGCGCCTTGGCCTGCGCCACCTGGCTGTCGAGCGCGGCGACCTGGCGGCCGATGCGATCGATGGTGGCCTGCTGGGTTGCGATCCTGGTCGCGGCGGCATCGACCGCGATCTTGTAATCCCCGTCATCGATGCGGAAGACAATGTCGCCCGCTTTCACGGTCGTGTTGTCGCCGGCAAGGATCGAGGCGATGTGGCCGGAGACGCGCGCGCCCAGCATGGTGTTGTTGGCGCGGACATAGGCGTCATCGGTGGAGATGTAGAAGCGGCCAACCAGCGTGTAGTAGCCGGCATAGCTCGCGGCCGCGAGCGCCAGCACGAGGCCGACGCCCATCAGGACGAACTTGCGCTTGCCGGATTTGGGAGCGCCGGCGGCAGGTGCCTCCGGCGCTGGCGCGGCCGGCTTGTCGGTCACGGGCTTCTCCGGCGCCTCGGCGGTGCGGCGCCTGGCTTCCTCGGCCACGTGAGAGCGCAATTGCTCGGCAAGGGGTGCGGCGTTCTCGATCGCAGCATCACCGTCCGCGTGCTCCTCCACCGTTTCCTGGCGAAGGACGCGCGCAGCCTGGTCTCTCGATACGGCCATAAAGGCCTCCCCAAAAAAGCGCGATCAAAGAGACAGCCGGCGTGCGGCCTGTTCCCTCTCGCTAATCCAAATATCATTGACCGAACGGTTCGGTCAATATACATAATAATCCCGGCCGGACCCTACTGACGAGAATCCTTTATTCGGGTTTCATGGCCGCAGACCCGACTCAAAAACCTGCCGAGACCCTGAACCAATGGTTGTAGCCGGCCGCGATCATCTGCACGTCATCCAGGAGGAGGACGGCTCCAAACGTCGCCAGATCCTGGACGGCGCCCGCAAAGTGTTCATGGATCTTGGCTTCGACGGCGCCAGCATGGGCGAGATCGCGCGCGCCGCGCAGGTCTCCAAGGGCACGCTCTACGTCTACTTCGCCGACAAAAGCGCGCTGTTTGAAGCCATCCTCGAGCAGGAGGCGCTCCAGTACGGCCAGGTCGTGTTCAATTTCGATCCGGCGCGCGATGCCGAGACCACGCTGAAGGAGTTCGGCCGGGCCTATATCCATCTGCTCTGCCGGCCCGGCGGCGGATCGGCGATCCGCACCGTGATGGCGATCGCCGAGCGCATGCCCGATGTCGGCCGCCGCTATTATGCGCGGGTGCTGGACAAGTCGATCAACCGCCTCTCCGACTATCTCAAAGCCCATGTCGCGTCGGGCCATCTCAAGATCGACGATTGCAACCTTGCCGCCTCCCAGTTCATGGAGCTGTGCAAGGCGTCCCTCTTCCTGCCCTTCGTGTTCCAGGCCGCGCCCGCGCCGTCGGAACAGCGCATGACCGAGGTCGTCGACAGTGCGACGCGGATGTTTATGGCGGCATACAAGGCGAAGTAGCTGCGCGTTGCGCAGGCCCGTCAGGCGGCACTATATTTGCGGTCATGTCCCGTGATCTTCGCCCGCCCGTCGATATCCTCCATTACGAGATCGTTCAGGAACAGGCCTCGGCGCTTGGACGGATGGGCCGCACACTCGAACAGGCGCTAACCCGCTTGCGCGAGTTCGACGCCGCCCACGCGCTCTCGGAGCTGCCGGCCTCGATGCAACCGGCCAGGCGCAAGCTGGTGATGGAAGCCGGTCAGGCGCTCTGGATGTTCGTGGTGCAGCGTGAGGCGACCGGCCTGCGCGACAGCCGCCATATCATGCGCACCTACAATGTCCCGGGCGAGGTGCAGCTCTGCATGGGGTTGGTCCCCGCACCGGCGAAGCGGACGTAGATCGTAGCCCGCGTGAGTGCAGCGACATGCGGGACCATTATCCACGGATATCGCGGAGCCTGTCATCGGGCGGCGCTTCGCGCCGACCCGTTGGCTCATCCGGGCGACAAGAGCAGCTGCGTCCGTCTAATCGTCGGCGTAATCGTCTTCCTCGCGCTTGTGCCCCGTGCTCTTGCGCACACCGAGCGAGCCGGTCACGGAAGGCTCGCGCGCATTCGCGTACGGCCTGCGCGACTGCGCGCGCGAGGCCACCTCTTCACCGGAGACGGCGGCGGGCTGACAGATCAGGCGGCGGCTGGCACGGCGCATCAGATCGACGTGGATGTGATCGTAGTGATAGACGTTCGACCCCGGCGCGAGCACGGTGGTGAAATGCGCGCAAGCGCCCGACTGTACGTCGCGCAAAAATCCCTGCTCCTCCGGCATGCCGCGCCAGCCGTCCTTCACGGTGACGCGGCGGCCGTCGGCGAGCACGAAGGCGGCAATGTCGAGCGCGTTGCCGAAGGCGTGTTCGGAGATGTGGGAATGCGGATTGCCGTTCATGCCGCGGCAGGAATAGGCGGAGATCTGCTTGATCTCGGCGACGCGGACGCCGAACCAGCGCATCGCCGAAGGCTGCACGGTGTCGGCGAGCCAGCGGTCGAGCTCGGACACGATCGGACAGGCGAGCGTCGCGGTCGGCTTGATCGCGACCGGACCGACGGCCGTGACGGGATTGCCCTGCGCCGGGCCAAGGCGCGGCGGCGGCTGCTGCGCAGGCGCCTGCGAGTAAGGTGCCGGCCGCGCCGGATAGCTCGGCGAATTCATGTAGCGCGCCGCGCCCGCGGCATCGGTGCCGTCGGGCGGCAGGTCGATCTCGTCCTCCTGCGCCGCCACGCCGGGCGCGTTCAGTGACACCGGCCCGCTTGAGCTGCCATAGCCGGAGGGTTGGCGCACCGCGCTTTCGGGATAGTTCGATCGTTGCGGATAGGACGATGCCGGATAGTTCTGGCTCTGCGGCGTAGTCGACCGCGGCTGCGTCACCGGCCAGCGCGGCTGGCCGCCGATGCTGCCCGGCGGGCGCAGCTCCTCGTCGGCAAAGCCGTAGCTGCTCGAGGCTTCGCCGATGGCGGCGACCTTGAGCGGAAACTCGGCGCCGCACATGCCGGGCCCGGAGATCGGGTCGATGCGGACGAGATCCGGCCCCTCTTTCACCGCGCCCGATTTCAGGCATGCGGCTTCGGCCTCGGCTCGCCACGGTTCGCGTTCGGCCTGGAAGAAGCCGCGTCCGCAACCCGCTAGCGAAACAAGGACGATGGAGCCGACGAGATACAAACGAACTCCGCGCGTCATGCACGCACGTTCGGTGAATTTACTTAAAGACTCTTCAACACGTTGATTTCAGAGTTCTTTAACCATACGGGCCCGGAGCCGGCAGGCTGAGCGACAGCAAGCCTGACTTTTTCGCAAGGAGACTCTCTGTTAACCATGATGCCTGCGCGCAAAGCGGCGCGCATGGAGGGAGCGACCTCATGACGTTCGCCGGGAGACTGAGCGTTGTCGCCGCATACCTCGCCATGGCCTTCGTCGGCGCCATCGTGCTCGGCATGATTTAGCGGCTTATCGCTCCGATACACGCTCTTCGTCCCTTCTCCCGCAAGGGGAGAGGGGGAGAAAAACTACGACCGCGCGCTCCATTGCCGCGACGTCGTGAGCATTTGCTCTCGCGGCGCCTCGATCCGCGTCCAGTCGTTGCCGGAGCACCAGAAGCGGCCGAGCGCGCAGGCTTCGACGTGGAGCCGGCCGGAGCTCTTCAGCGTCATGGTCGCGTAATAGGTGTTGCCGCTGGAGCGGCTGTAGATGTTGCCGGTCCAGACGTCGTGCGACTTCGGCTTCATGTTGACGAGCACGCTCTCGCCGCGGCTCGACGCCTCCGTCAGCGCGTAACCGCACAGTGCGGGGCCACAGCGTTCGATGCGAACCGTGCCCTTGGCGCCGGGGCTCTCCCATTCGCCCAGTGGCATATAAGCCGGCTCATCGTCGCTGCGCTGTGCGACCGTTGCGGTCTGCTTGATCTCGGGACTTGGGAAGGGTGACGGCTCCATGCGCGGCGGATCGAGCGTAACGATCTGCGGCGGATCCATTCGCGGCGGGTCGATCCGTGGCGGATTGAGGCTCGGCGCGACGAGTGTCGGCGCCTCGACCCTTGGCGGCGGCAGCACAACAGGCTGCGACGTCGTCGCGGCGACAACAGGGCCGGTCGGCGCCGGTGGCGGCACGACGATGCTTGCTTGCGCCGGTCGGACGGGAGCTCCGGGATAGGCCGGCTGCAGCGGTGCGACCGCAGGCGGTGCGGCTGATGTCATGTTGACATCGTCTGTCGATCGAAGGCTGCGGCTGGAGACCGAAACACAAGAGGCCGCCCGGCAATTGCGCGGTGACTCGACATGGAACCGGTGACCGCCGATCGAGAAGGAATAGGAACCGGCCACGGCCGCGGGCGTGATCGCTATCAGTGCGATCAAGGTGCCAAGCGAAGTCGCGAGCCGTTTCATCCACACCTCCCTGAGTGCCGCCGCGAGCTTACGCAGAGGCGGCACGGCTGAATGTGCGCTGCCTCACCCAGACGGCGCGGCACCGTTGTGACCCCCATCACAGAACGCCCGGCCAGTCCGGCGTAGGGTCGAACCACGCTTCATCCACCAGCGACTTCAGTCCATCGGGACCACGCCATTTTCGGAGGCTGTCATGAACAAGCTCACCATCGTCGCCACCGCGCTCTTTCTGGCGTCGACCGCCGCCGCCCATGCCGGCGGCAACACGATCTCGTTCCAGATCGAAGGCCAGCACATCCGCATCGAGACGCCGCGCAACTGCGCCTCGCTCAACTGCGTGACCATCGTTGCGCCGGGCCTGTCGGACAAGCCGATCAAGCTGAACAACATCAACCTGAAGGGCCTTGGCGGCTCCAAGGACGATGACGACACCACGCCAAGCACGACGACTGCGCAGCCCGCGCCAGCTCCGGTGCAGCAGCAGCCGGTGCAGCAGGCGCCGGCGCAGGCGACCGCGCCGGCCGCGCCCGCGGTCACGGCTCCCGCCG